>CAZSBD010000085.1:0-6739 GCA_964605215.1 uncultured Oscillospiraceae bacterium
ATAGCGCTGGCAAACATAAAAGTCATCCAGACCAAAGGAAGGTGCCGTGTGTACGCATCCAGAACCGGCATCCAGGGTAACGTGATCGCCCAGAATAACCAGGGAATCCCGATTCATGAAGGGATGATAAGCTGTCATATATTCAAACTGACTGCCAAACATGGTGGCAACCACTTCGTAATCGGTAATGCCGCACTCACCCATAACACTGGCAGTTAAATCCGTTGCCATAATGAGGATCTCCCCGGTAGGGATCTTGACCAAAGAATACTCCATCTGGGGATTGAGACAGATCGCCATATTGCCCGGCAAGGTCCAGGTGGTGGTGGTCCAGATTACAAAATACATCTGATCCAGGTTGCCATACTGGCTCAATTTGCCCTTATCATCATGAACCTTAAACTTTACAAAAATGGTGGTAACCGGATCATCTGCATATTCTACCTCGGCTTCCGCCAGGGCAGTCTCACAGGTGGGACACCAATAGGTGGGCTTCAAGCCCTGATAAATCAGCTTTTTCTTGGCCATTGTGCCGAATACCCGAATCTGCTTTGCTTCAAATTCCGGCTCCAGGGTAATATAAGGATGCTCCCAATCGCCGATGACACCCAGACGCTTAAAGCCTTTCCGCTGCTTTTCCACCTGTTCCAGTGCAAATTCACGGCACTTGTTACGAAATTCCGGTACAGGCATTTCATTCCTCTTGACACCCTTCTTCTGGATGGCAGTCTCGATGGGCATGCCATGAGTATCCCAACCGGGAATATAGGGAGCCTTAAAGCCGGACATGTTTTTATACCGAACGATAAAATCCTTCAGAATCTTGTTTAACGCATGGCCAATGTGGATATCGCCGTTTGCATAAGGCGGGCCATCATGGAGAACGTAAAGGGGCTTACCCTCGTTCTTTTTCATCAATTCATGATATACATCCTTCTGATACATATCCTCCAGCATGCCCGGTTCTCTCTTGGCCAAAGCGGCACGCATGGGAAAATCTGTTTTAGGCAGATTGATAGTGCTGTTATAGTCCTGGGACATTGGTTTATATCTTCCTTTCCATGATGCGCTTGCGCATCTTGATTGATCTTTTATTCGTCGTTTTCTTCGCCTCTGGATTTCAGCTCTCCAAAGTCAAATTTGGCAGTGGCCTGGGACACTTCACCGCCTAAACGGACACCAAACCGGTCCGGCCGCTCCTCCTGCATTTTGCGGTTCATATAGGCATTCAGTTCTTCGGAAATGGAATCCTTAATTTCTTCCTCTTCCGCCTGAATCTCCGCTTCCTTTTCCGGCATGATCGCCGGCTGGGGATCTTCCTTTTGGGAAGGCTGGACGCTCTCTGCCACCGGCTGTTCCTCGGTCATCAGGACTTCGTCCTCTGCCAGACGGTGCAGCTTCTGCGCCATATCACCATACTGCCCTAATATATATTGAACAAACTGACGGGTTTCCTGTTTTGCCAGGTTCAGTTTTTCTTTTTCCTCTTCAACTCGGGAGTGGAATTCATCCACCTTGCTTTCCGCCTGATTTCTGGCATCCTGCAAAATATCCTCCCGTTCCTTTTTTGCTTTTTCCACGGTTTCGCTGGCAATATTCTGGGCAGACAGGAGCGCCTTGCGCATACCGTCTTCCACGCTGCGATATTCTTCGATCTTATCTACCAGCACCTTCATTTTTGCTTTAAGCGCCGCATTTTCCTTTTGAAGTGCTGCGTAATCCTCTGTTACTTTTTCTACGAAATTGTCCACAGAGCGCATATCATAGCCGCCAAATACGGCCTTTTCAAAAGTAACCGACTGTATTTCCTGCAGAGATAGCATAATCCATAAGCCTCCTAAAACTTGTAAATCAAAGAACCATAAAATGGTCGGGAATCATCCCGACCATATCAGACAATTTCATTACGCCAAATTGTTCAGCAAGGCTTCCAGGATTTCCAAAATGATAAATGCGAATAAAACAGAAAAATCAATAGGCATCATACGCATAGACGGAATGCGGTTAAGCAAATTTCGAATGGGTTGAATAACCGGTTCTGTCACTTCATATAAAAATTCCGTAACCTGAGAATTTCTCGCATTGGGAAACCATGAGAGGATCGCTCTTGCAAAAATCAAAAACTCCAGCAGGCGAATCGCCGCCCGGGCAATCCACACCGCAATGGACGTAATAAACAAATCGACTTCCTCCGCTCGTTAAAAATACAGGCCGTTGTTTTCCAGTTCGTCGATCAGGTCGCCTAAAATGTCTACATTATAAGGGGTGATAATATAAGTACTGTTGGCAACCTTCTTGATTTTACCCTCATTGGCATAAGCCACGCCGCTGAGGAAATCTACCAAACGTCTGGCAATATCCTTGTTAGTGGATTCCAGGTTCAAAACAACGGTCCGCTTTTCCTTCAAATGGTCAGCGATTTCCGCCGCGTTTTCAAAGCGATCCGGCTTTACCAGTACAACGGCTAATTGTGTGGTGGCATTGATGTTTACAACTTTATTATGTCTCTTTTGTGCAGGTGCAAATTCATCTGCGTCAATTTCTTCCTCTTTATGCTTGGGAACGAATTCCTCGAAATCATCATCGTCTTCGTCGTCGCCCTTGGCCCAACGCTTCAGTTCGTTCATAAATCCCATATGTATCCATATCCTCCTTGCCAGGCCTGAGACCTGTTTCTATTTTTTGGAATAATCCCGGGCGCCAAAAATCGCTGTACCCACACGCACGATATTAGCCCCACATGCAATGGCTTCCGCGTAATCATCGCTCATACCCATAGACAAATAATCCATATCAACATTATCGTATCTTTTTGAGGATATGTCAACAAATAGTTCGTGCATTTTATGAAAATAAACGTTATTCTCCCCTTCATAAGTCGCCCGAGGCGGAATTGTCATCAGTCCGCGAACGTGAACACCCTCAATTTTGCTAATTTCTTCCATAGCCTCGTAGGTCTCCTCCACGGAAATACCGCTTTTAGATTCCTCGCCGCCTACATTGATTTCCACCAGAATATCCTGCACCAGACCATGCTTCACGGCTTCCTTGCCGATGGCTTTGGCCAGCTTGACAGAGGAAACAGAATGGATCAGGGAAACCTTGCCCATCAGATACTTCACCTTATTGGTCTGCAGGGTGCCAATGAAATGGAGAGGCTTGCCGTCATAGGCATGCTGTTCATATTTATCCATCAGCTCCTGGACCCGGTTTTCGCCGGCTGCATCGATATCAAACTGAAGGGCAGCGGCAACTCGCTCCGCATCATTCATTTTGGTAGCGGCAACCAGCATTACATCTTTGGGATCTTTTCCAATTTTCTCACAAGCTTCGTTCATCCGTGCGCGAACTGCTTTTACATTTTCTTCTAATTGTTTTACTTGTTCCTGTGTCATCTTACTACCTTCTTATCTTCCAAGTCTTTTGATTTAATAATAATATTATCACCAACGACAACACCAGTATCGCTGGAGTTTCCTTGTTTAATGAGGTAAAAATTATCTCCCTCGTATACAGTCTCAATGGTCTTAAAACAACTGAGGGAACCGCTGAGGATGTAAACACCCAGCTTGTCATCCACCATGCGGATAGCGTCCTTTGGCACTCTGATGCCGATATATGTATTCCGGATGATCTCCACACTCTGGTGGCGCATAGACAAAAACTCAGAATTCACAGCATTGCCCTGCATAATCACCAGGCTTTCCGAACTGTTTTCCTCCGTGACAACTTTGGTCACCTTGACAGCTGCATCATCGGAAACCTGACTAAACCGAAGATCGAAGGCACTGCCTTCCTTGATGTTGAAGCGATCCATATCTTCGTTATCCACAAAGGCGGCAAAATACCATGAAAAATTATCCATGATCTTACCCATGCTGTCCGCTTCCGTCTGCGGTGTCTTTGCCAACAGCTTATGCAGAGAGGATGGGGTCAAGCTGTCGATTTTCGAAGCCTTGAGGATTTCTTCATAACCGTCCACCACTTCAGAAAAATAGCCGGAATAGGGGGAAGAAATGGTGTTGATGGCGGTGCCGGCCTTTTTCTGCAAGGCAGAGATCTGCTCTTTCACAGCGGCAAGCTTTTCTTCCACCAGCTCGCTGTCCTCGCTTGTCAGGTTGCGCTTCAATGCCAATTCTTTCAATTCTTTGGCTTCTGAGCCAACACCCCTGGCATCGCTAGTGCGCAGATGATCTTCCAGGTTCAAAATTTGCATTTTAATCAGCTGATCGATCTTTTCCGGGTCAGACAGATTATCCAGGTTATCCTGTACGGTCTCTAAAATACTGACCTCGTCTTCAAGCTCGGCAATGCGGCTGTTCAGTTCCAGAGCTTTGGTCGTGTCATATTCCACAGCCAAGGTCTCTCCCTTTTTGACCCGAGAGCCGTCCTTGACCAGATATTCCACCGCATCGCTGCCTGCCGCCGGGATAAGAGATTCCTCCCGAATAAAACAGCCAGTCGTAAAAAAGGAATCATTTTCCGTTACCTCTGTGGCCTTGGTGGTTTCCACGGTGTTCGTAACCACATTGACCAGTTGGATCAAAAGGTATAAAAGCACCAGACCGCAAAGCCCCCAGACCAAAAGCATATGGTGAAAATTCTCCCTATGTTTTTTAGACCTTTTTGGATTTTTGGGTTTTCTTTTTCTTAAATTCATAGGATATTGGCAGAGGATTCCTCCACTTTCTGCTTCTCCCCCTTTTGCATAAACAAACTGATATTTCGTTGAGGTATGATGGTGGAAACGGCATGCTTATAAATCATTTGCTGCCGCCCGTCTGTTTCCAAAATCAAAACGAAATTATCAAAGCCTTTGAGCACGCCCCGCATTTGAAAGCCGTTGACCAGAATCACTGTCAGATACTGACGCTCCTGCCGTGCTACGTTTAAAAAAGTGTCCTGTAAGTTGAGTTCGGTTTTCATAATTATAGATCCTCCATTTTTTTACAAATATCAGATTCTATCTTATACCCCGCTCCTGCAAGAATTTTGTCGAATTTAATAGGACCTGCGGAAAATCCTCACTGCTATTATAATAAATCCAGTGAATTCTGTCATCCTTTTTTAGCCAAGTTAGCTGTCTTTTTGCGTAATTTCTGGAATCCTGCTTTAATTTTTCGATACATGACGGCAAATCCGCCTGATTTTCCAGGTAAGGAATCAGTTCTTTATAGCCGATGGCCTGGCCTGCCGTGCCCACCAAAAGGCCCTTTTCCCAAAGCCCCTTGGTTTCTTCCAGCAGTCCTTCTTCCATCATCCTGTCTACCCGCCGGTTGATCCGATCATATAAAATTTCCCGGCTTTCCGGACACAGGCCGATCATATGAGCCTGATACCGAGGCTCAGGCGGCTTATGGAGACGATTGAACTCCCCGATGGTCATTCCTGTCTGCTCAAAGACTTCAATCGCCCGGATAACCCGCTTGCGGTTGTTTGGATGCAGCCGGTCGGCGCTTTCCGGATCCACCTGCCGCAGCATTTGATGGAGAACCTCATTGCCCTGCTCCAGGGCCAGCTGCTCCAGCTCCTGCCGCCGCTTCGTATTCTTTTCCTCACCGGAAAAGACATTGCCTTCGATGAGTGCATTCATATATAAGCCGGTGCCACCAACCACAATCGGAATCTTGCCTTGGCTTAAAATGCTCTGGCAGACCTCATCTGCCAGCTGGGCATAGCGAGCCACAGAAAATTCCTCTGTAGCCGGGCAGATATCCAGCATATAATGAGGCACTCCCTGCCGCTCCTCCAAAGCAGGCTTAGCTGTGCCGATATTCATTTCCTGATAAAGCTGCATCGAATCGGCGGAAACAATAGCGGTATTCAGTTGTTTTGCCAAAGCCACAGATAAGGCAGTTTTGCCCGATGCTGTAGGCCCGGCAATACAGATCAGCTGATTTTTCATTGATTCACCCGCTTAAACATTTTATCAATTTCGTATTTGGTCAGCCGCACAGTTACTGGCCGGCCATGGGGGCAAGCGGTCACTTCCGGATCGGAAAGCACCCGCTGGCAAAGATCCTCCAGCTCATATTCACTGGTGCGGCTGCCCCCTTTGATGGCCGCTTTGCAGGACACCGTATGAATCAGATCATCCAGCCGATCCGGGGTGACATCCCGGTAATTCTGCAATTTAAAAGCCATTTCCGAGATCACCGCCGCCAAATCTCCCACTTCCAAATAAGCGGGAATCTGCCGGATAATAAAGCTGTTTTCTCCAAAGGACTCGATCTCAAAGCCGATCTTTCGGATTTCCTCCAGGCCCTCCTGCAAAACGGCGGCTTCCTCTCGGGAAAGATCCACCACCTGGGGGGACAGCAGCACCTGAACAGGAATATCCGCTGTCTTGCGCAGTTGATTAAAGATCAATCTTTCATGGGCGGCGTGCTTGTCAAGCAGAAGCAAGCCCTGGTCATCCTCTGCCAAAATATAAGTGTGAAAGCATTCACCGATGATCCGCACTTTGGGAATGAGAGGCTGCGCGTTTTGAGCCGGATTTTCTGCTAACGCTGCTGGTTTTGGTTGCGGCTGCTCTGCTTTGGCAGGCTCCTTCGGGGCAGAGATTTGCGTCTTATCCGTCTGGGGCGCTGCTGGTACTTTAACGGCCGGTTCTTCCCATTCTACAAAAGGTTTGCAAGCCGGAGCCTTCGGCTTTGTGGGCTGCCACTCTACTCGGTCCATATGTACATCCCCTGCAGATACTGCTGGCTGCATAGTTTGCCGCATTGCTCCCGTTCCC
>CAZSBD010000086.1:0-6659 GCA_964605215.1 uncultured Oscillospiraceae bacterium
ATATGTTCCTAAAGAATTGTATTTATCTGATAAACAAATTGACCATTTAAAAGAAAAGCATAATATTGAAAGCTTTAAAGTTAAGAAAGCATTAGGTTTTGATGTATATAATAAAAAGATTAAAACAAATAGGAGGGGTTATAAATGAAGGTATTGCTGTTATCGGTGACGGCAGGTTATGGTCACCATGCCACAGCCAAAGCGCTGGAGGATCAATTCCGCAGCAGAGGTGTGACCGTGCAGACTGTAGATGTGTATGATTATCTCAATAAACTGCTCCACGACACCATTTCCACCGGTTATTTGCTGTCCTCCAAATATATGCCCCTTTTATACCGGGTAATTTATACGTTGGCGGAAAATAAAAATACAGAGGCTTTTTATCCCCAATTCAATATCATCCATGTGGTGAATGCTCTCAGCTCCATTAAATTTGAAAGGGTGATTCAGGATTATCAGCCAGATGCGATCCTATGCACCCATGTTTTTGCTGCCCAGCTGATCGACGAAATGAAAAAGCGGGGTATGGTCAGCGCTCTCACCTTTGGTATTGTGACGGATTATACCATCCATCCCTTCTGGGAAGATGTATCTCGTTTGGAATACATAGTCACAGCCAGTGAGCTGATTACCCATTTGGCAGTTAAGCGAGGCATTGCCAGGGAACGGATTTTGCCCTTTGGCATTCCGGTGAACCCTAAATTTAACGAACCCTGCACCAAAGAAGAAGCGCGGAAAGAATTGGGACTGAAGCAGGACAGGCCGGTGGTTTTGGTCATGGGCGGACGTATCGGTTACAGCAACTGCCGGAAGGTGGTGGAGGAGATCGCAGAAACCGGACTGGAGCTTCAAATTGTAGCTCTGGCCGGGAAAAATCGGCGGCAGCTGAAAAAATTGCAGGAATTGCCAGATCAGATTGGTAGCTGCCGTCTTTATGCGTATGGATTTGTGGATGATGTGGCTCAGATGATGAGTGCGGCAGACTGCATCATCACCAAACCAGGCGGACTGACAGTGACAGAAGCCATCGCCAAAAATTTACCTATGCTTTTGATTCATCCCATTCCTGGGCAGGAAGAACGGAATGTGGAATTTTTGCTGAATAACGGCATTGCGTCATTGATTACCAAAACCTTTCCGTTGGATGAAGCCTTGTATCATATGTTCACAAATCCGGTTCGTCAGGAGACCATTCGCCGGACGATGGCAGCTATCGGGCATTCGGATGCAGCGAAAAGGCTGGTGGAGTTTGTGATCCGGAAGGTGGGAAAAGAATAAAAATTTTAGCTCCTTTAAAGGAGCTTTTTTATGCGCGAAAGTACCTGCGCACCCAGACAGCCTTTCAGGCGTATACTGCTAAGGAAAGGAGTATTGGGTATGAAAAAACCTTTGAAACTTACTTTGATCGGCGGAGATCTGCGTCAGGCTTATTTGTGCGAGTCTCTTTTACAAGATGGACACGAAGTTTCTGTTTTTGGATTGGATCGGCAGAGCTTTCCGCGGGAAATTCATGTATGTAAGCAGCTGGAAGATATTCAGGCGGATGTGGTAATTTTTCCAATGCCTTTGCAAAATGGAGAAAACTTACAGGCACCGTTATCCAACAGCGTATATAAGCTGAAAACCGTAGTGGAAGCTTTGCCGGCAGGGCTTTTAGCCGTAGGCGGTGCTATTTTGCCGGCTTCCATGGAAATTTTCAAAACCTGTCATTTGGATATTGTGGATTATTTGAAGCGGGAAGAGCTAGCGGTTCTAAATGCCATTCCTACCAGTGAAGGCGCTCTCCAGCTTGCTATGGAGGAGCTGCCCATTACTCTTCACGGAGCCCGATGCTTGGTAACCGGCAATGGCCGGATCGGTACAATCTTATCAAATCGGCTGAAAGCCCTGGGCGCTCAGGTAACCGTAACGGCAAGAAAGCAGTCGGATTTTGCCTGGATTGCCAGCGAAGGAATGGATTGGAAGCCTACGGCAGAGTTGGAAACCTATATCGGTAGTTATGATCTGATTATCAATACAGTACCTGATTTGCTGTTTCATCGGGGCGTGCTGGCTCAGATGAAGCCGGACAGCCTGCTGATAGATCTGGCATCCAAACCGGGCGGCGTGGATTTTTCTGCAGCACAGGAGCTGGGGCGCAAGGTAATTTGGGCCTTATCTCTGCCTGGCAAAGTTGCGCCCAAAACAGCGGCTTATGCCATTAAACAGACCGTTTACAATATTTTAGAGGAAAGGGGAATTTTAGATGGATAGTAAGATCCGGGTTGGATTTGCCATGACGGGCTCTTTTTGCACCTTTTCAAAGGTTTTGCCGGTGATGGAAAAAATGGCGTCAGAGGGCTACGATATCACGCCTATTATGTCCGAACATGCCGGCCATATGGATACCCGCTTTGGTCCAGCCCAGGCATTCCGGCAAAAGATCCAGAGCATTTGCGGTAAGCCGATTATTGAGGACATCAACGGGGCAGAGCCTATCGGGCCGAAAAAGTGGTTTGATGTGTTGGTCATTGCCCCTTGTACCGGCAATACCATTGCCAAGCTCGCTTACGCCATTACGGATACCGCTGTGACCATGGCCGCCAAATCTCATTTGCGGAATGACCGGCCGGTGATTCTGGCCGTGTCCACCAATGATGCCTTGTCCGGCAGCGCTAAAAATATCGGGGAGCTGTTGAACCGAAAGAATTATTACTTTGTACCCATGGCCCAGGATGACCCGGAAAAAAAGCCCCGTTCTGTAGTAGCCCGGATGGATTGCATTCCAGCGGCTATTGAAAAGGCCATGCAGGGGCAGCAGCTGCAGCCTATCTTTTGCTAATAAATGAAAATGCCATCCAACAAGCTTGCGCATGCGGATGGCATTTTTGACTGTATTTTATTCCATAGGACCGCCGCATTGGGGACAAAAAGAAAAGCTTTCCTGGGTGGTAAATCCACAACGGGGACAGCGCCTCAGCTGCCGGGCCTGCCCTTGACATAAAGTGAGATCCTCCAGTTCGATGGTACAGTCCTGTCTTTTTTCGATAAATCGGCCTTTTTCCGGATTTAACTCATAAAGGGCTTGACAGCAGGAGGTGCGGACATAATAACGCCGGCCCCATTTGAAAATGGGGATGAAGAAAAACATAAAATAAGTATAGGTCATAAAAACCTGATACCGGCCATATTTTCTGCAGCGGGGACAAAGGACAGTTTGGGTAAACCAATCGAACAGCTTTTGTCCTTGGCTGATACCGCCAATAAAAAACATAGAAGTCAACCTCCTGACTGCGAGAAAAGAATATAGCCGACAGAGAAAAGACGGCTTTCTTTTCATCGGTTAAAGATAGGAGGATTATACCATGCTTTTAAAGGAGAAACAAGAGCTAGACATTGCGCAGACGGTTATCTTCCGGGGGAAGCTCTTGATAATTTTCCAAATAATCCAGCATAGGCCGGGAATCGGTGAATACCTGGAACATTTCCATACAAGCGGGCTTCATAAAACCCTGTTTTACCGTATATTGAAGCATTTCCAACAGCGGATCATAGTATCCCTTCAAATTCCAGATAGCGATGGGCTTCCAATGGCGGCGCAGCTGCTTGAGGGTGAGAATCTCAAAAAATTCTTCAAAGGTGCCGATGCCGCCGGGCAGCACGAGAAAGGCGTCAGATAAATCCTCCATTTTTTGTTTGCGCTCTCGCATAGTGTCTGTGAGGATCAGCTCTGTGCAGCTGTCAAAGAGGATGCCGTCCCGATTAAAAAAGTGGGGAGCCACACCTAAAATGCGGCCGCCATACTGATGCATGCCTCGGGCTGCCGCACCCATCAAACCGGTACTGCCGCCGCCGAACACCAAGGAGTGACCGAGCCGGGCCATAGATTGCCCTAAACTTTCTGTCTGAGTCAGATAAAAAGGGTCAATGGCGTTGCTGGAAGCGCCATAGATACAAATATTCATAAAAAACCTCCTGATAAGCGATGTGACGTTAGTATTGTATCACATTTTTGAAGAAAATATGAAGGCTTTCCTTTGAACTGAGGAAAAAATATGAAACTTTTTTTGCAAAATTCGGAGGATTCGTATATACTAATATAAGGTTAGTCCCAACAAAAAAGCATATGCTTCATCAAGGATGAAAATAGAAAGGAAGATTCCATATGAGCAAAAAACTGATTCCTGTTACGCTGCTGACCGGTTATCTGGGCGCCGGCAAGACCACCTTGATTAACTATATTCTGACCAATCAGAAGGGATATAAGGTGGCAGTCATTGTCAACGATATTGGCGAAGTAAACGTAGATGTCAGCCTGATCGCTAAAGGAGGTATGGTGCAGGAAAAGGATGAAAATCTGGTTCCCCTGACAAATGGCTGTATCTGTTGTACCTTGAAATATGATTTGATTCAGCAGATCCAGGATCTGGCCAGAACCGGTCGCTTTGATTATATCCTCATTGAAGCCAGCGGTATCTGCGAGCCTATCCCCATCGCCCAGACGCTGACCATGCTGGATGGTTCTGTAGAAGGCACCGGCCTGCCGGAGCTTTGCAAGCTGGATAATGTGGTCACGGTTGTAGACGCTCTGCGCCTGCGGGATGAATTCCTGTGTGGTGATTCTCTGTTGAAGGACGATATTGACGAAGAGGACATTGAAAACCTTTTGATTCAGCAGATCGAGTTCTGCAATACTGTTGTTTTGAATAAGGTAGATTGCCTGGATGAAGAGGATTTGAAGCAGGTTCGGGCAGTGATCCGCACTCTGCAGCCCTCCGCTAAGCTGATTGAAACCAATTATGCCAAGGTAGATATAGAAGATGTAATGGCTACCGGCGTTTTTGATTTCGACGAGGCTTGTGCTGCTCCCGGCTGGGTACAGGCTCTGAATGAAGAGACGGAGGAAGAAGAACACGAGCACCATCATCACGACCATGATCATGAGGAGCACGAACATCATCACGACCATGAGGACGAAGAGCATGAGCACCACCATCATGACCATGATCATGAGGAAGAACACGGGGATCACCACTATGATGAAGAAGAGGAAGAAGGCCGCAGTCACAACCATCACCATCATCACCACCATCATCATGATGGCGGCGAAGTAGAGGAATACGGCATCGGTACCTTTGTTTATTACCGCCGTCAGGGCTTTAACCGGGATAAGCTGACCCAGTGGGTAGAAAAGTGGCCGGGCAATATCATCCGCTGCAAGGGTGTTTTGTGGTTCACGGATGAATCCGATATAGCTTATATCTTTGAGCAGGCCGGCCGTCAAATTACGGCAGAGGGTACTGGTAAATGGCTGGCTTCCGCGCCCAAAGCACAGCAGGAGGAGATCATTGCGGAAAACCCGGATGTTCTGGAGACCTGGGACAAGAAATATGGCGACCGTATGATTAAGCTGGTATTTATCGGCCAGAAGATGAACAAGGAAAAGATTATGGCAGAACTGGATGATTGTTTGGAAGACCTGCGGTAAAGACTGGATCGGGCAGCGCAGGAGACAGAAAATTTCATAAAGCGAAGAAAACGGCACACCGCGAAAGCAGTGTGCCGTTTTCTATCAAGAGTTATTTTGCCAGCATCCGCAGGATGATGGAGGCGGACTGATGGGCTGCCGCTTCAATAAAGTTATCATAGCTTTCATCTGCGTTGTCATCAGCAGAATCGGACATCGTACGGATTACCAGAAAGGGCTTCTGGTGCATATAAGCTACATGGCCGATAGAAGCGCCTTCCATTTCCACACAGTGAGGGGCGTAGCGGTCATTGATAGATTTTTTAACAATGGCATCATTGACAAATACATCGCCGGACATAATGCGGCCCACATAAGCCTTTCCCTTCAGTTCTTCATTCATTTCATCGCAGACCTGTCGGCACAGGTCAATGAATTCCTCAGATGCCTGGAAAAATTCCTTTTTAGGATAATAGTTGAGCATAATGGGATCCTGATCGTGGAAGCCTACTTCCTGGCCAATGACCACATCCATAACATGCAGATCCGGATGCATCGCACCGGCGATCCCTATATTCATTACACAGTCAGCCCCAAATTCGTTTAAAACAGCGGTAGCACAAA
Source organism: uncultured Oscillospiraceae bacterium (assembly GCA_964605215.1). Classification (GTDB taxonomy): domain Bacteria; phylum Bacillota; class Clostridia; order Oscillospirales; family Butyricicoccaceae; genus CAZSBD01. Next base: position 6,071 of record CAZSBD010000086.1, read on the forward strand.
CAGCGGCATTTACCTTGCCGATACCGCAGCAGGCCAGCACGGCCTCCTTGTTTCCGATTTTACCTTGGTAAAATACAGTGCCATATTTTTCACAGGTGTTTTCCACGGTCATATTTTCGCGGATCAGTGCAACTTCCTGATCCAGTGCGCCGAGAATTCCCCAAGTCATGATTTAGTCCTCCCGATTCTTTAAAGCGTTTTCATTAGACTGGATACCCATAGCATTCTGAGAAGCTTGAGCCAGCCAGTTTTTCATATCCTGAGTTTTGTTAATATCCTGGATAATATCATTGACAGTCTCCAGGAAAATATTGTTGGTGTAGCGAACCACGACATGCATGCTGCCGGCAGAGACTGTGAAAGCCGCGATCAGCTGGTTATTGTCAGCAGCATAGCTGTCCGCCAAAGCCTGAGGCATAATAGCTGCATCAACATAGCCCATCTGTAGGTCCGTGATTAAATCATCTGCGGCCTGAGTGCGGATAGTTACATTCTCTGGCAGCTTCAGCGCATCCAGTTCTGTTTGGGTAGCACCTTCCGCAATGCCTACGGTTTTTCCGGACAAAGCAGAAGCATCCGCATAAGAAGC
>CAZSBD010000087.1:0-6625 GCA_964605215.1 uncultured Oscillospiraceae bacterium
TTGAGGCCGCGGCCTACGAGATCCCGCTCTGCCCGGAAGCCCAGAAGCCGCAGCTGATGAATCAATTTCTGCACCAGCTTATCCGCATTTTCACCTAAGTTTGCCAGATACAGATCTGGCTTTTCCTCCTGAGGGATCTGGGAACCTACAGATTCCATCACCAAAAGCAAACGCTCCAAACCACAGCCAAAGCCCAAGCCCGGTGTCTTGGGGCCGCCCAGCTGCTCTACCAGGCCGTCATACCGGCCGCCGCCGCAGATGGTACCCTGAGCGCCGATATCATTGGATACAAACTCAAAGACCGTCTTGGAATAATAATCTAGCCCCCGGACGATACCCGTATCAATCTCAAAGGGAATCTCCATATCCGTCAGATAAGCCTTGACCTTTTCAAAATGCTCCCGGCAATCATCGCACAAATAGTCGATGGCAACCGGCGCATCCTTGGCAACCTCCTGGCATTCCGGACATTTACAGTCTAAAATTCGCATAGGATTGCGGTCCAACCGATCCAAACAGGTACCGCACAGCTTATCTTTACGATCCGCAAAATATTCCTTAAGAGCCTGATGATACTTGGGGCGGCATTCTGGACATCCAATGGAATTTAAATGCACGGTAACGTTACGAATGCCTAAGCGCTTTAAGAAGGTATCCGCCAGGCTGATAACCTCCGCATCTGCAGCAGGCGCTGCTGCACCAAAGCATTCCACGCCAAACTGATGATGCTCCCGCAGCCGGCCTGCCTGAGGCTTTTCATACCGGAAATTGGGCACAATATAATATGCCTTAAAAGGCAAGGTTCCTGCATACAGGGAATTTTCCAAGTAAGCCCGCACGGTAGAGGCTGTGCCCTCCGGCCGCAAAGTAATGGAACGGCCGCCTTTATCCTCAAAGGTATACATTTCCTTCTGTACCACGTCCGTGGTATCACCAATGCCTCGATTGAACAGCTCCGTGTGCTCAAAAACCGGGAAGCGGATTTCTTCAAATCCAAATTCCCGTGCTGTTTCCCGTAAAATATTTTCTACATAATGCCATTTATAAACTTGCGCCGGCACTACATCCTTGGTGCCCTTTGGCGCTTTGATATATCCTGCTCCTGCCATGGGTTGTCTCCTTATTTGCTTTTATAAAATCAAAAAACGGACCAGGAAAGAGAGCCAATGGGCAGACTCGCCTGTCCGTTTTCAGGGATTCCTATTTTTTGGAATTCGCAATATTTCGCCAATCCAGGTCGCCTCGATCCAGACCCAGAATCAGCATTTCCGCCGTTGCCGCGTTAGTGGCAATGGGAATATTATGCATATCACATAACCGAACCAAAGAATGCAGCTCCGGCTCATATTCCAACTCAGAACTAGGGTCTCGGAAAAAAAGTACCAGATCAATCTCATTGTATGCCACTCGCGCACTGATCTGTTCTTCTCCGCCTTGAGAGCCGGAAAGAAATTTTTCAATTTTGAGGCCTGTAGCTTCGGATACAAACTTCGCAGTTGTACCTGTAGCACAAATGTGATGCTTCGCCAAAATTCCACAATACGCCATGCAAAATTGGACCATAAGTTCTTTTCGCTTATCGTGAGCGATCAATGCTATGTTCAATATCCTCACCCTTTCTGTCATGCTGCTGCCAGCATATGCCTATAACTTCATCAAAGCCAGCCTTCTGCCTTCCAGCCGGCCGGCAATGTTCCTGTATGCCCAGGAAGCACCGTCTTTTTTTCTGCTGATAATGCTGATGCCGCTGTTGAAACAAGCAATCACATCCTCGTCCTCAGGGATGACTCCCAAGAGGGGCAGACCAGTTTCATCCATAGCGGCGTCCAAATCGCTGACCATACCCCAGAAAATCAACCGCTTTCTCACACGGTTGATTACAAGCCGCAAATTTCGGACTCCTAGCTTTTCCATAGTTCGGGCTGTCCGTTCCGCACCCCGCAGTCCAGCCAACTCCGGTGTGGATACGATGACACCGTGGGTTGCTATCGCAGAAAATTTCTGAAGGCCATCGCCAATGCCTGCCGGACAGTCCACAAAGATATATTCAAAACCTAAGTTCTTAGCCTGTCGGATGATATCCTGCAGACCTTCCTCTGTGATCCCGTCCGAAGTTACCGGGGCTGTCAAAAGCCATAGATTGTGGATCTGCCGGTGACATACCGCCGCCCTGTTCAAACCAATCATTCCCTTGGCCACATCAGCAAAGCTAAAGACCAGTTGGTCACTCATACCCAACGCAATATCCAAATTCCGCAGTCCGATATCTCCATCGATCATCAGGACCTTATGGCCTAAAATCGCCAAAGCAGAAGCTGTACCTGCGATAAAAGACGTTTTTCCGGTTCCGCCTTTTCCGGATGCGACAATAATGACCTTCAATTTTCTACCCCCGGTATTCTTTCATACATATTTTATTATATAACAAATTTCTAGTCCATACAAGATTGATTTTACCAAAGAGATACTTTTCTTGTCCTTATTTTATTGAACCAGGGTATAATTGCCGTCCACGCTTTCCACGCTGCTTTCCTGGTCAAAATAAGCGTCAAAAATGTCCCGGATCACTGGCGCTACCCGGTAGCCTGCCTGCGCATGCTCACCTACTACGCATACAGCGATTTCCGGATTGTCAAAAGGGGCAAAGGCAATGAAAACACCATTGGCCTTGCCGCGAACCTCTGCCGTACCGGATTTACCGCCGATCTTAATGGGATAGTTGCCGAATACTGTGGCGGCAGTACCGCCTTCGTTTACTACGGCATTCATACCTTTCATTACCAGATTATAGGTCTGGTCAGAAATTTCTACCTGATTGGCAACCTTGGGCTTTACATTTAAATAAGTGGAGCTATAGTCATATTCCTTGACGCTCTTCAGCAGATGGGCTTCGTACCGGGTACCGCCGTTAACGACAGTAGCCAGGTAGTTTGCCAGCTGCAAGGGGGTGAACTGGTTATCAGACTGACCAATGGCCGCCTGCAGAGTATTACCGCCCTTCCATTCATCGACGTTCACGCCTTTTTCCCGCAGAGCCTCTGTGTTAGCCGGGCCAGCTACCATGCCACGGGAATCGTTCAGCTCAATGCCGGTTTTTTCACCCAAGCCGAAACGATGCGCCCAAGTTTCCAGCTTAGTAGCGCCCAGCCGGTTTCCTGTTTCATAGAAGAAAATATTACAGGAATCCCGGATAGCTGTGGTTACAGATTCGATCCCATGGTGATGCTCACACTTAGGATGATAGTCATAATAATCATAAACGCCTACGCAGTTTACGGTTGTGCTGCCGTTGATAACCCCTTCCTCCAAACCTGCAATAGCTGTACAGATCTTATAAGTGGAACCAGGGGCGTAGGTGCCGTTGATCGCCCGATTGAGCATGGGCGTTGCGGAATCCTGAGCCAGCTTGTTGTAATCCTGATTAAAAGTTTCCAGATTATAAGTGGGATAAGAAGCAATCGCCAGAATTTCTCCAGAATTGACATCTATTGCGGCGAGTGCGCCGCCTGTGGCATAGGGCAGTCCCTGAATGGTCTCGGCCAAGGAATCTTCTGCCACCTTCTGCAGTTCCAGATCGATGGTCAACATGCAGTTTTTGCCGGGTACCGCGGCATTGGCCTCGGTAACCTCGGTATTTTTTCCGTCCAGTCCGGTCTCATAGGACTTGATGCCGTCGGTACTCTTTAAATAAGTCTCCAGTGCTTTTTCCATGCCGTCCTTACCTACCGTTGCATTTTTGGCATAGCCCTGTTCCTTGTATTCATCCCATTCCTCTGCGTAGATGGGGCCGACCCGTCCCAAAATATGGGCCGCGTAGTCGGTTGTATATTTTCGCTCAGAAGAAACATCAATGGATACGCCAGACAGCTGAGAATGCTGCTCCTTGATCTTGGATACCAGATCAATGCTGATATCCTTGGCAAAGGTATAGGAGTTGTAAGCTGAAAACTGCGTGCGGATCATTTCATACCGCACACCAATAATTTTACGCACATCCTCCTGTGCCACGTCGCCGGCAATTTCAAATTCCTCGTCCATTTTTTCTATGGTCTGCTCCGCTGTCAGATCAGTGCCCCACTCCTTTTTTTCACAGTAGCTGCGCAGCGCTTTCATGTCGCTGGAATCTTCATCTGCAATATAGGTATAGGGCTGATTCTGGGAAATAGGCAGAGATTCTAAAATTTCACCGCCATCTTTTTTCACCAGATCATAGAGATACAATATATTTTCGTTTTGTTTTTCCTGATCCCAATAAATATAATCCATGCGGATAGAATATACCGTCTCATTGGTCACCAGAGGCCGGCCATGGCGATCCAGGATCTCACCCCGGGAAGCATATTCTATTGTCATGCCGCTGAGCTTTTTTTCTGTCTGAGCCCGGTAATCCTCTCCCTTTGTAATCTGTAGATCTGCCAAAGTATAACAGATTAAAAGACTGCCGCCCAGCAATATGATCCCTAAAATCACTAGACGAACCAAAAGTTTTTTCTTATTCTCCATTATCGATCCTCCGCCCTCAGCTTTTCATCCATTTTAGCCACCAGAAGGAAGACCAGCGGTGCCAAAATCGCTGTGATTAAGATCTCGCCGCAGATATTTTTAACCATCAAAAGTCCAGTGGTCTTTTTGAGAATGGCCAGTGAAAATACAGCTTTCGCCGCGTCCTGAATCCCCATAGCGGCAATCGTCAGAATCACAGCGGCAGATACCGTCTTTTTTAAATATTTGGCCCCTAAAAAACCGGCGAAAATAGCAAACAACATAAAATAGGCCGGATACAGACCTTCGATCTGAACCCCAATCCGGTCATACAGCACGCCAGTTAAAAAGCCAATCACAGCGCCTTCTGTACTGCCGCCGCATAAAGCCACGCAGGCGACTACCGCTGGAAGCAAATCCAGCCGAAAGCCAAAAATTTTCATATGCAGCCCGGCGCTGGTTTCCAGCACATAAATGACGAGAAGCAACAGAAAGTAGAGAAGGATTCGTTTGGTTGAAATTCTTTTTCCCTGCATAATATTTCCTTAGTCCGTCACTTCAAAGCTTTTGATGATAAATACATTCTTGACATTTTCAATATCTACAAAAGGCTTAATTACCGCGTAATTGGTAATGCCGTTTTCTTCCGTGATGATCTGTTCTACCGTACCGACCATCAGACCCTTGGGGAATACGCCGCCGCTGCCAGAGGTTTCAATGGTATCGCCGATTGCAACATCTGCGTCCTTCGTTAGATAGGAAAGCTTAAGGGTGCCTTCCCGCATCAGACCGAAGTCGCCTTCCGCTACCGCTACTGTCCGGGATCGGGTCACCAGAGCCGCCGCCTGCATATCCGGATCCAAAACTGTGGTCACCTCCGCATAGGTAGACCCTACCGATGTGATATAGCCGACCATGCCGTCTGCTGTGATAACGCAATCGTTGACTTTAATATCCGCTGCGGAACCTTTATCAATGGTCATCGTGGTAGACCAGTTGCCCATGCTACGGCCAGTCACCTCTGCCACTTCAAAGGTAAAGCTGCGGTTGCGTTCCTTGATATCCAGCAGATCCCGCAGCCGGTTATTTTCTGCCAATGCCAGATCCGCATCCCGCACCTTTTGCTCCATATCACTGACCTGCTGCTTCAGCTCTTCATTTTCTGCTTTTAAAGTCTTATATTCAAATAAGTAATCATGCATATTGGTGATCCGATTGGCCACAGAAGTCACGGCCTTCTGCCCCGGCGATACCAACACGCCAATAGCCCGGGTCAGAGGAGTCTGGGCGTTTTCATGAGTCGCTGTATAAATAGCCGAACCTACGCAGCAAATCAATACGATAAAAACCACTGTAAATGCTTTGGATGAAAAAAATTTACGCAAGATTCACATTCTCCTTTCCTGCTTTATCCCGGAAGGATATGATGGGCCTGAAGCATGGTATACAAAAGACTGGCGGGTAAGCCCATCACACCAAAAAAATCCCCGTCAATCTTATCCACCAGCACGCAGCCCTGTCCCTGAATGCCATAAGCGCCCGCTTTGTCCATAGGCTCTCCAGTTCGGACATAGGACCAAATCTCCTTTTCCGATAAAGAACGGAACCACACCTTCGTAGTGCAGATTCGTCCTTCTTCTATTCCCTGTCCTCGGAGACAAACCGCCGTCTTAACCTGATGGACCTGTCCGGATAAGCTCTGGAGCATACGAAAAGCCTGCTCCTCATCCTGAGGCTTGCCTAACGGCTGATCATGTAAAAAGACCATGGTGTCCGATCCGATGACAAGGCAGTCTGGATCTTCCTGGCGGGCATAGACCTCCTCCGCCTTTTGCCGGGCCAGCTGCAATACCAACTCATCCGGCGTCCAACTTTCCTGGATTTGTTCCTCTCCCTGACTGGGACAGACCGTAAAGGTAAGACCCATCTTTTCCAATATTTCTCTTCTTCTGGGAGATTGAGAGGCTAAAATGATTTTTTTCATAGCAAAAACTCCAGTTATTCCACACCCCGGTAATACAAGCCTTGGGTTGCGCCTTCCGGTATTTCCAAAGGCTTTTCTGCCAGGATTGCCTGATAAATTTTTTCACACGCTGCAGGAGATTCCTGAGTCAGATAAATCCGACCGTAATCCACACCGATT
>CAZSBD010000088.1:0-6612 GCA_964605215.1 uncultured Oscillospiraceae bacterium
TTTATCCCTTTAGCTCTTTTGGAAAAGTAGAATAGGAAATAATATGAAGCAAATACAATGGTTTCCCGGACATATGCAGAAAACCAAACGGCAGATGCGGGAAAATTTAAAAAATGTAGACGTGATTTGTGAAATCGTGGATGCTCGGATTCCCAATATCAGCCGGAATCCAGATATTGATGAAATTGCCGGCGATAAGCCGCGCATGATGATTTTAAACCGGATTGATTTGGCGGATCCGGAAGCTACTCAAAAATGGATTGCTTATTTTAAGCGGCACAATATGGCGGTGGTTGCGGCGGATAGCCGTTCGGGTAAGGGCGTTGGCCAATTCGTTCCGGCAGCAAAGGAAATTTTAAAGGATAAAATAGCTCAGTGGCAGGCAAAAGGTCAGTTTGGCCATGCCATTCGGATTATGATCGTAGGCATTCCTAATGTAGGAAAATCTACCTTTATCAACCGGCTGGTGGGTAAGAAGGTGGCAAAGGCTTCAGATAAGCCCGGTGTGACCCGGGGCGCTCAGTGGTTCCGGGTGGAAAGCGGTATTGAACTGCTGGATACACCTGGTATTCTTTGGCCCAAGTTTGAAGACGAGAAAACAGGAATTTATCTGGCCTCAACCGGTGCGATTAAGGACGATATTTTAGATATAGAGACTTTGGCCTGCAAGCTGATGGAGATTTTGGCTCGAAAAGCGCCGGAAGCGCTGACAGCCCGTTACAGGATTGAGATTCCAGAAGAAGAGAAATATCCTTTCTGGGGCTATGAAATGCTGATGCGGGCTGGCCGCAAGCGGGGTTTTTTGATCTCTGGAGGCGAAATTGATACAGAGCGAATGGCCAAGATTTTTTTGGATGAATATCGGGACGGCGTTTTGGGCCGCATCACCTTAGAAACCCCAGATGAATATGAGAGGATTGCGGATGAAGGTTAAAAAAGAGGAAACTCCCGTAGATTTTTGGGCCTATCAAAGAAAATGGGAGGTGGAAGGTTATCGAACTGTCTGCGGTATTGACGAAGCAGGCCGAGGGCCTTTATGCGGGCCAGTAGCCGCCGCCGCTGTGATCTTGCCTATGGGGGCAGAGATTCCCGGGTTGAACGATTCCAAAAAGCTCAGTGAAAAGAAAAGGGAAGTCCTATATGATATAATTTTGGAAAAGGCGCTAGCATGGCATGTGGCATTTGTGGATGAAAAGGTCATTGATGAGATCAATATTTTAAACGCCACCTTTGAGGCTATGCACCAGGCCGTTGCCGGTTTGCAGATCCCGGCGGATTTTGCTTTGATTGATGGTAACCGCGCAAAGGGTTTTTCCATTCCCACAGAGTGCGTGGTGGGCGGTGACGGCAAAGCGGCTTGTATAGCGGCAGCTTCTATTTTAGCCAAAGTTTCCCGAGACCGCTATATGCTGGAAATGGCAAAGGAATATCCCCAGTACGGCTTTGAAAAACATAAAGGTTACGGCACCAAGGCCCATTATGAGGCGATTGCGGCTTATGGCATTTGTCCCATTCACCGACGAACATTTTTAAAGAAAATTTTACAGCGTGATGAATAGTACACAACTGGGAAGATGGGGGGAAGAAAAGGCTGCTCGTTTTTTACAGGCTCAGGGCTGCCGATTGCTGGAGCGGAATTTCCGGACCCGCTGGGGGGAAATCGACCTTATTATGGAGCAGGGAGAAACCATCCTGTTTGTGGAGGTCAAGCTGCGAAAAAACACAGCTTTTGGCCGAGCGGCAGAAGCGGTGATCCTGTCTAAGCAGAAAAAACTGATCTTGGCAGCACAGGCATGGATGGCAGCCAAAAACACTTCGCAAACGGCAAGATTCGATGTTATCGAGGTTTATGCGCCTTACGGCGCGGCTGAGGATTGTCAGCTGAATTGGATACCCAATGCATTTGAGGTGATTTGATTGAAACTGATGGATTTTCATTGCGATACCATGTATCGGCTTTGGGAGAACGGCGGCGATTTAGCCGAAAATATCTTTAAAGTTGATTTGCGCCAAGGGAAAAACTTTGATTTTTACGGTCAATTTTTTGCTCTTTACTGTGGAGAAGAACCGTTGACGGCAGAAAGCGGTACAGCAAAGCTGGATGCTTTGCTGCAAACAGCAGCAGCGCAGTTGGAAAAGCACAAAGATAAAATTATGCTTTGCCGAACCTCTCAAGATATGACAAAAGCCGAGGGGCAAAAAAAATACGCCGCCTTTCTTTCCGTAGAGGGGGCGGAACTTATTCCCGATGAAGCCACTCTGCAGAAAGCATGGCAGGCTGGTGTGCGGCTGGTCACTTTGACCTGGAATCATAAAAATCAATACGGATGCGGTGCAGCAGCAGGTAATGAAGGTTTGACGCAACAGGGCCGTCATTTTGTCCGGCGCATAGAGCAAATGGGCATGATTCTCGATGTTTCTCATCTTTGCGAAAGAGGCTTTTGGGAGGTCCGTCAGCTTTGTAAAAAGCCTTTTGTGGCAACCCATTCCAACGCCAAGGCGGTTTGCGGCCATATCCGCAATCTGACAGACGATCAGTTTTTGGCTATTTGTAAGACCGGCGGTTTGGTAGGTATCAATCTGTATTCGCCCTTTTTGACAGAGAAAGGGCAGGCGTCGCCAGCTGATGTTCTGCGGCATGTAGAGTATTTTGCATCCTTGGGCGGTCTTACCCATCTTGCTTTGGGCTGTGATTTGGATGGCTGCGATCGTTTGCCGACAGGCATTGAGCGGCTTGCGGATTTGCAGATTATATATGAAGAGTTTCTTCGGCACAATTATTCGGAAGAATGGGTGCGGGGTATTTTCTTTGATCATTTATGGAATTTTTTATCCGATCGGATATAACATAGGAGGAAAAATTATGGAATATGTAAGCACAAGAAATAGGAAAATCAAGGTAAGCGCTGCCAAGGCTATTGCCACTGGTATTGCACCGGACGGCGGCTTGTATTGCCCTACGGAATATCCGATCTTATCCATGGATGAGATTCAGACCTTGTGTTCTAAAAATTATAAGGAAAGAGCCGCTTATATCCTGGGCAAGTATCTCACAGATTTCACAGCGGAAGAGCTGAAGGAATATACAGAAAAGGCTTATGCCGATGAAAAGTTCGGCGGCAGCAATACCGCTCCTGTGGTAAAATTAAAGGACGGCAAGTATATTCTGGAGCTGTGGCATGGCCCTACATGTGCATTTAAGGATATGGCGCTGCAGATCCTGCCTTATCTGCTGACCGCTTCTCTCAAGAAGACAGGTGAGGAAAGAACAGCCTGCATCCTGGTTGCTACCTCTGGCGATACCGGTAAGGCTGCGCTGGAAGGCTTTAAGGATGTAGAAGGCACTAAGATTATGGTTTATTATCCTGTAGACGGTGTCAGCACCATTCAGAAGCTGCAGATGGCAACCCAGGCAGGCAAGAATGTTTATGTTTGCGCGATTAAGGGTAATTTTGATGATGCGCAGTCTGCAGTTAAGAAGATCTTCACAGACAAGGAAACTCTGAGCAAGCTGGATCAGGACGGTATGACTCTGTCCTCCGCAAACTCCATCAACTGGGGTCGTTTGGCGCCGCAGATTGCTTATTATGTTTCTGCTTATTGTGATCTGGTGAATTCCGGCGATATTCAGCTGGGCGATCAGATCAATGTCTGCGTGCCTACCGGCAACTTTGGCAACATTTTGGCGGCATATTTCGCTTTTCAGATGGGATTGCCTGTGAACAAATTTATCTGTGCTTCCAATAAGAATCAGGTTTTGACAGACTTCTTCTGCAACCAGGGTACTTATAATAAAAATCGGGATTTCTATGTAACAACCTCTCCTTCTATGGATATTTTGATTTCTTCCAACTTGGAGCGTTTATTATTTCTGGTATCTGGCAAAAATGATAGAATGGTAGCAGAACTGATGGGTCAGCTGAATGAAAAGGGCCAGTATACCTTGGATCCTGCCGTATTTGCTGAGATCTCCAAGGTGTTTGCAGGCGGCACCAGTGATGATGAAAAGGCGGCTGAAGTCATTGATCGTCTGTATCATCAGGAATCCTATCTGATGGATACCCATACTGCGGTTGCTGTTAAGGTTTACGAAAATTACAGAGAGCAGTCCGGCGATCAGACACCTACCGTAATTGCTTCTACTGCAAGCCCCTATAAGTTTTGTCAGAGCGTTATCACAGCCATTGGTGGTAGTGTAGCTTCTGATGGCACAGAGCTTTTGGATCAGCTCCATGAAATGACAGGAACGCCGATTCCGCAGCCTCTTGCAAGCCTCAAGGGCAAGGAAGTGCGCTTCGCCAAGGTGATCGACAAGACAGAGATCCTGCAGTCTACAGATCTGCTGAAGGAAATCTAAAAGATTACGGAGAAAGCCTATGGCATTATTCACAATTGCAGATCTACATCTGTCCTATGGAACAGAGAAAAACATGGATATTTTCGGGGGAAATTGGCAGGGCTATATGGATAAGATCCAAAAGAACTTTCAGGCTATGATTTCTCCGGAAGATGTTGTGGTTTTGGGCGGGGATATCTCCTGGGGGATCAGCCTGAAGGAATCCCGATTGGATTTTTCTGTAATCGATCAGCTGCCTGGGCGCAAGATCATCCTCAAAGGAAATCATGATCTTTGGTGGAGTACAATGCGTAAGATGCAGAGCTTTCTGGAGGAAAATCACTTTACAACCATTGAGTTTTTACATAATAATTGTTATTTTTATGGGAAAACTGCTATTTGCGGCACCCGGGGCTGGTTTTATGAGGAGGATTTTCAGGAGCAGCATGATGAGAAAATTTTTAAACGGGAGCTTATGCGGCTGGAAACATCCTTGAAAATGGCGCAGGATCAGGGGGCAGAGGAAATTTACTGTTTTCTCCATTATCCGCCGGTTTACGCTAACTTCCGTTGCCGGGAGATTGTAGAGCTGATGCAAAAGTATTCGGTGAGCAAATGTATTTACGGCCATTTGCATGGAAAAAGCCATCGTTATGCCTTTACCGGCGTGGAAGATGGGATCCAATATATTCTGGTATCCGGTGATTATATCAATTTTACCCCGGTTTTATTAAAAAAATGATAAAAAAACTATGGAAATATTGTGCATTATCTGATACAATAGTCAAGATATGTTATTAGGTATTTTAGGAGGAAAGAACTATGACATTAAAGAACGTGGAAAAGTTAGAGAAAAGCATGGTAAAGCTGACCATCGCTGTTTCTGCAGAGGAATTGGAAGCTGCTAAGGCTGACGCATTTAAAAAGAATGGTAAGAGCATCCAGATTCCCGGCTTCCGTAAGGGCAAGGCTCCCCGGAAGATGATTGAGAAAATGTACGGCCCGGATGTATTTTTGGAGGATGCTATCAATGAGTGTTATCCTCAGGCTTATGAGCAGGCTATGATCGAAGCCAAGATCAATCCGGTTGACGTTGCAAATATTGAAATGCTGGACATGGAAGACGGCGGCTTTGCTTTTGCTGCAACTGTAGCAGTTGAGCCGGAGATCACCATTGGCGAATACAAGGGTTTGACCGCTGAAAAGCCGGAAGCTAAGGTTCTGGCAGCAGATATTAAGGCTGAGTTGACTCGTATGGCTGAAAACGCTGCAACAGAAGAAGTTGTTGACAGAGCAATCAAGAAGGGCGATACAGCAGTGATCGACTTTGAAGGCTTTATCGACGGCGTTCCTTTTGAAGGCGGCAAGGCTGAAAACTATAGCTTGGTAATCGGTTCTGGTTCCTTCATTCCCGGTTTTGAGGATCAGCTGGTTGGCGTAAAGGCTGGCGAAGAGAAGGAAGTTGTTGTGGTATTCCCGGAGGATTACCATGCAGAAGAGTTGAAGGGTAAGGGCGCAAACTTCAAGTGCAAGGTACACGAAGTAAAGGAAAAGTCTATTCCCAAGATTGATGACGAGCTGGCGAAGGACGTATCCGAGTTTGAAACCCTGGAAGAACTGAAGAAGGATATCAAGGCAAAACTGATGGAAGGCCGCAAGCAGGCTGCTGAGGACGATTTTACTGACAACCTGTTCACCAAGCTGCTGGAAACTCTGGAAGGTGATATTCCGGATGTTATGTACGAGCGTCATATCGACAATATGGTTGAGGATTTTAGCTATCGTCTGCAGGTCCAGGGCATGAATCTGGACAGCTATTTGCAGATGACCCAGATGAACAAAGAAGATTTCCGCGGCTTATTCCGTGAGCAGGCACAGCGCCAGGTTAAGATCCGTCTGGCTCTCGAAAAGATCATGGAGATGGAGAACCTGGAAGCTACCGAAGAGGAAATCGATGAAGAATACAAGAAGATGGCAGAGGCTTATGGCGTAGAGGAAGACAGGCTGCGTCAGGCTGTTTCCAAGGATAACCTGATCCACGATATTAAGATGAACAAGGCAAAGGAACTGATTAAGGCCAACGCTAAGGCAGTAAAACCGGCAAAGAAGGCCAAGGAAACCAAAGAAACCGAAACTGCCGAGGAAAAGGACGCAGAATAATCTCTCCGCCCTTTGCTACATATCCTGATGTAAAAGGATAGAAAGGAGACATGATGCAAATGAGTTTAGTACCTATGGTCGTAGAGCAGACCAACCGAGGTGAACGATCTTACGAT
>CAZSBD010000089.1:0-6458 GCA_964605215.1 uncultured Oscillospiraceae bacterium
TCTGCTTTTATGAAGGATTTGGACGAGGAACTCTGGAAACTGGGTATTCTGGCTAAAACCAAGCACAATGAGGTAGCACCTTCTCAGCATGAGTTGGCGCCTATCTTTACGACTACGAATATTGCAACGGATCATAATCAGCTGATGATGGAAACAATGAAGAAGGTTGCAAATCGCCATGATCTGTACTGTTTGCTTCATGAAAAGCCTTTTGCTGGCGTTAACGGCTCTGGTAAGCATAATAACTGGTCTATGTCTACAGATCTGGGCGAAAATCTGTTGGAGCCAGGCAAATCTCCCAGTGAAAATGCCCAGTTCCTGCTGTTCTTGGTTGCTGTGATTAAGGCAGTAGACGAATATCAGGATCTGCTGAGAATTTCTGTTGCAAGCGCTGGCAACGATCACCGTTTGGGTGCTAACGAGGCGCCTCCGGCTATCGTATCTATATTCGTTGGTGAGGAACTGGAAGCGATTCTGGAAGCCATTGAAAACGAATCTGATTATGAGGATGCCAAGAAGCAGAAGATGAAGATTGGTGTATCCGTTTTACCGGCAATCCCCAAGGATACTACAGATCGGAACCGAACCTCTCCCTTTGCTTTTACCGGCAATAAGTTTGAATTCCGTATGCTGGGTTCTGCATTCTCCATTTCCTGCACCAATGTTATGCTGAACACTGCTGTAGCAGATGAACTTTGTCAGTTTGCAGATGAATTGGAAAAGGCTGAAGATTTTCATTCTGCTCTGAATGCTTTGATCAAGCGTGTGATCAAAGAGCATAAGAGAATTATCTTTAATGGTAATGGCTACGATGATGCTTGGGTTAAGGAAGCAGAAAAGAGAGGGTTGCTCAACCTGAAATCTACACCGGAAGCTCTGGCACATTACACCGACCAGAAAAACTTGGATCTGTTCCAGAGACATGGCGTATATTCCGAGGCAGAAGTTTACTCCAGACAGGAAATTCTGTATGAAGAGTATTACAAGACTATCAATATTGAGGCTCTGACAATGATTGATATTGTCAAAAAGGATATTATTCCTGCTGTTATTACTTATGTAAAGGAATTGGCAGATACCATCGCTGTAAAGAAAAACATTGGCATTGATGCAATGGACACCGAAACAGAACTGGTAAATAAGCTGTCTTCTCTGTTGGATAATACCTACAAGAAGGTTAATGTTTTAGAAGATACTTTGATTGGCGCAAAGGAAATAGAGCATGCAGAAAAAGAAGCAAATTATTACAGAAATGTCGTATTCCCGGCAATGCAGGAACTGCGTACAGTTGTAGATCAAATGGAGACGATGGTAGCTGAAAAATATTGGCCTATGCCTAGCTATGGTAAGATGCTGTTCAGCGTTTGCTAGATATAACTAAAGACTTTTGTTACGCAATGGCGTGTATTTCGATAAAATCGAAGTACACGCCATTATTTTTTGGAAAGAAGGAATTAAAATGGAATTTTCGGCTGTAATGTAAATACCATATGGGTATTATTGGGAGCTGCATTGGTATTCTTTATGCAGGCAGGTTTTGCGATGGTAGAGACTGGTTTTACCAGAGCAAAAAATGCAGGTAACATCATTATGAAAAACCTAATGGACTTTAGCTTGGGTACACCGATTTATTGGCTTCTTGGGGCTGTTTGGCGGCAGCAGTGCCTGGATTGGATCTGCGGATCCTGGAATCTTTGGGAATTATAGTGGCGTACTTCCCAGTGGCATCCCGCTTTGGGCATTTGTAATTTTCCAGACTGTGTTTTGTGCAACACCGGATAATGAATGGGGTTTGATTTTTAGGTTCAGAAATGCAAAAGACTGATATCCTTACTGGATGTTCGCCTTTTGTAATGATTTAAAATTTCATAAAATAACCAGCTAGTTTTTCATTGATAAAAGCGGAAAAAAGCATCATACTCCTGCGTAAGCTTGCATATTATAAAGAGCAGGAAAGGGGAAAGCTATGGAAGAAAAGAAAAGCTTTGTATATACCATTATTCTGGGTATTTGTTTAATAGGCTGCTTAATTCTGATTGGGAAAATGATGTTGACCAAGCCGATACCAGAACATACGCCGTTTTATACTGAGGAACAGGAATGGAAAGACCAAGTTTCTGGGTATGCACAGGCTGATCATGTATATACCTTTACAGAGGATATTTTAAATCAGTGGATTCAAAAGCAAATGCCTAAGGGTTTTCCGCTGACTAATTTGCGTGTTAAAATCCGGCTTCCTAATCTGTTGGTTTTTCAGGGAGAGATTGAACAGTCACAATTAAAAGCGTATATGGAGGAAAAGGGATTTCAACGGAATGCAGCCTTGAATGCGGCACTTTTGGCGGCACCTGATCGTTTTTCTTTCTCCGCAGATGTCTCGGTGGATTTGGATCGAGAAAACCGCTTGCCGTTGTTTACAGTGGAATCTGTGCAGGTAGGAAAGATACGAGTATCCAATTCTGCGTTTACCCAGGTAATATTTGATCCCGTCTATCAGGCGATTCATCAGATGATATGCGATAAAGCCATCGAATATCAAAGTATTTTATGGCAGGATGGATCGTTTGTGTTAAAAAAATAAACCGACAAAAAATCGTCGGTTTAAGATTATATTCTTTAGTTTTGTGATTAACCAACACGACCAGCACCGATATAATGACTGCTGCTCCAAGAAGAACTTAAGGAAGCGTAGCATACGGTTTTTCCGGGAGAAGGAGCATGAATATACTGGCCATCTCCTGCATAAATGCCAACATGCCCGATCTGACCGCCGGAAGAGCTATTGCTAAAGAAAACCAAGTCACCGGGCTGCAAATCACTTTTGGCTACTCTGGTTGTAGTTGAATACTGAGAACGGGAATTGGAAGCCAGGGTATAACCGTTCTGCTTGTATACATAATAGGTTAAGCCAGAGCAATCAAAAGAATTGGGACCCTTGGAACCGAAAACATAAGGTTTGCCGATCTGTGCCTTAGCTGTTGCTACAATTGCAGAGCCTGTCGCACTGTTTGCGCTCGTGATGGATATGTAATCGGGGCAAACATAGCCGATAACAGAATCTGCTGTGGTCACCTTAAACCAATCACCAGCAATGCCAACCACTTTTACGCTGGTACCCCTTTTCAGAGCAACCAAAATGCTGCCATTGGTATTAGGTTGCGTTCTGACATTTAAAGAATTTGCGGTTACAATACCATTGCCGACTGCGAAGTCAGCATCACAATTATAATTTTTCAGATATGTAGAATCTACATATCCAATTTGGCTGTTAACAGCTACCTTGGACCAGGTTTCGCCCTGCTCTAAAACGGCAACCATACGGCCATGCTGTAATTCAGATAAAACAGCGGAAGATATGGACGCAGACGCTCTTAGATTTAAAGAATCCGCCGTGATCGTACCCATATTCAATGCAAAAGAACTGGTGCAGGTTACGGTTGCAATGAGGCAAGTTGCTGCGGCTAATCGAATAGCCTTGCTAAACTTAGACATTTCATTTTCTCCTATTTCTTATAAGCCTTTGTAACTTCTCTTCCCTAAAAAATTATTTGGAAGCCAACGCGCGTTTTAACCAAATTTCAGCGATATCCAATGCGTCATATAAACCATTTTTTTCGCTTTTTTTAACGATTCGATCCTTCGCTTTTAGGTTGGGATCTGTGTGCTCCAATTGAACGATAACCTTAGTTGCAACTTCCAGATCATCTACTTTTTTGGATTCCAAAATTTGCATCATAATAATATATTTATCACTCATGCTGCCATAATAGATAATATTATTGGTGCGCATCAAAGGATAACCTTTATATTCCAATAAATCACTCTTTGCTTTCTTGGTGTTTGCTGCCATAGAATTCCTCCTTTTCCACCTTTACGGTTACAAAATGGTAACAGATAATGGTTACAGAACGATTACAGTATAGCATATAGATTATATTTTGTCAAATGAAATGATAGATAAAAAAGAACTGCCCTTATGTCCAATAAACATAAGGGCAGTTCTTGAAATATACAGCTAATTATCCAGATAATTCTGTACCAATTCCTGCATCAACTCATCGCGATCAATCTTGCGAATCAGACTGCGGGCATTGTTGTAATTTGTGATATACGTAGGATCTTCGGAAAGAATGTAACCTACAATCTGGTTGATTGGATTATAACCTTTCTCTTTTAAAGCGTCATAAACGGTAATCAGAATCCGTTTCATTTCTTTGCTGCTGTCATCTACAAGGCTGAACTTTCTGGTCTCATCAAACATGCAGGCGACCTCCTTCATATCTTATAAGACAAGGATATTACAAAACCATGAAAAAGTAAAGAGTTTTATGAACGTAAAACAGCCTGGAATTTTTCTTCCAAAGCAGTCAGGGCACGAGCTACCGCCTGATCGCACTCTTCATCTGTAAGAGTTCTTTCTTTAGCTCGGAGGGTCATAGAATAAGCCACACTCTTTTTACCAGCAGGAATCTGATTTCCCTTATAGACATCAAAGAGAGAGATGCTTTCCAAAATGGAGCCTGCAGCCTCCCGAATGGTGCATTCCAGATCTGCGACCGGAATCTGATCCTCGCAGAGGATAGCGATATCCCGAGATGAAGCCGGGAATTTGGGCAGAGGTTGATACAACTTCCCAGTTACGGTATGTGTGAACATTTTATGCACATTCAATTCTGCAATCAAAATCTCCGCACGAAAGCCGAAGTTTGCTGCAATCGTGGGATGAACAGAACCGAAGATACCAATCTCATCTTCACCAGCATAGATTTTCGCACATCTGCCGGGATGATAAGAGGGGTTCTCTGTTTCTGCAGCAAAACGAATATCTGACACATCGGCATTTTTCAGGATTGCCTCGATATGACCTTTAAAGGTAAAGAAGTCATGCTTGCCATAAGTGCCTAGCATCAGAATCTTTTCTTCCTTGGGCAGCTGATTGATGTCTGTCTGTCCGTTTTTAGCCAGAACAGGGGTATAGATTGTTGCCACTTCATAAAGATTTGCAAAGGCATTTTTGTGGTTGTTGTTATGAGCCAGAATATCCAGCATAGAAGGCAGAGCGGTTGTACGCATAATGCTCATATCTTCACCCAAAGGATTGGTAATTGTGACAGAGATACGGCGGGGGTCGCTTGCATCCAGGCCAATCGCATCATACATTTTCGGGCCGAAAAAAGAATGGGTCATAATCTCATCATAGCCCATAGAACGGCTGAAAGAGCCTAAGGTGCGTTCAAACTGCTGCTCTGGTGTGTAAGCACCCTGAACCGTTGCACCAGCATACAGGGTAGTGGGAATTCTGTCATAGCCGTAGATACGAGCGATCTCCTCCGCGACATCACACATCCGGGCAATATCGATCCGGAAGTAGGGGGCAATGACCATACCGTTTTCCACCTTAAACTCCAGCTTTTCCAGGATCTTAATTTGCTCTTCTGCGGACAGATCAATGCCCAGCAGATGATTTATTTTATCCGGCTCAAAGGGAAGAGCCTTGGGTGTTTTATCGCTGTTGTCCACATCAATAATGCCGTCGATCACTTCACCAGCGCCCAGTTCTTCTACCAGCTGGCAAGCACGCAGCAGAGCAGGCATAGTCAAACCGGAATCCAGTCCCTTTTCAAAACGACCGGAAGCTTCTGTCCGCATACCCAGTTCCTTAGCGGTAATACGAATGGTAGGACCATGGAAGCAAGCAGACTCAAAAACAACTGTACGGGTTCTGTCGGTGATTTCTGAGTTTGCACCGCCCATAACACCGGCAACAGCTACCGGTTTGCTACCATCACAAATTGCCAGCATATTCGGCGTGATGGCGCGGATTTGGCCATCCAGCGTTTCAATACCTTCCTCCGGCTTGGGGCGGCGAACTACGATCTGACCATCGGACAGGCATGCATAGTCAAAGGCATGCATAGGCTGGCCATATTCCAACATAACATAGTTGGTGATATCTACAATGTTATTGATAGGACGAACACCAGCTGCATGCAGACGCTGCCGCATCCATGCAGGGGAAGGCTCGATCTTAATGTTCTTAACAATTTTAGCGGTATATCTGGGACACAGGGTTGGCTCTTCTACCGTAACTTTCAAATGCTCATTAATATCGCCGCCGCAGCCCTTAACAACAGGCTCCTGGACGTGGAGAGGCCGGTCAAAGGTAACGGCTGTTTCTCTTGCCAGACCAATAATAGACAGGCAGTCTGGGCGATTTGAGGTGATTTCAAAATCAGCGATGATATCATCCAGGCCTAATATGCCCTTAATGTCATCACCAGGCTGGCAGGTTTCATTGAGAATAAAAATACCTTCTTCAATACAATGGGGAAATTCAGCCTGCTGCGCATGCAGATCTGCCAGTGTGCAAACATGGCTATCAGCTGTATTTACAGCAATAAAGTCACCAGCGTGGATATTGGCACAATCTGTTACCACTTCCAGATCTTTGCCACCCA
>CAZSBD010000090.1:0-6346 GCA_964605215.1 uncultured Oscillospiraceae bacterium
GTCCGGTCTGGCAAAATAAATATACTCAAATATACAGGAGGAGCTGGGTACATGAATGCCGCAATGCTCGCTGCGCAGCTCACCGTTTTCCACCACGCACATCTCGCCCGGCTCTACATCCCGGATAAATTCCGCACCCATGGCGTCCAGCGCACAGCTCTCGGAAGCAAATACATAAGAGTTCTGCAGCTTACCGATGCACAGAGGCCGGAAGCCTTTGGGGTCTCTGGCTGCGATCAACTTACGGGGAGACATGATCACCAAGGAGTAAGCTCCCTGGATGATCCCCATGGTGCGCTTCACCGCCTCCTCAATGCTGCCGCTGTGCAGACGTTCGCGCACGATAATGTAGGTCAATACCTCCGTATCGTTACTGGAACGGAAGATACCTCCCGTCATTTCTACCTCACGGCGCAGCTCCATCGCATTGACCAGATTGCCGTTGTGCGCAACGGCCAGATTACCCTTGATATGGGTAATGGAAATGGGCTGGGCATTTTCCCGGCTGGTGTCACCGGTAGTGGAATAGCGTACATGGCCAATGGCCATATTGCCCGGCATGCTGTCCAGAATCTCCTGATTGAAAACAGCGTTTACCAGACCCAGATCCTTATGACATCGGATAACGCCGTTGTTATTGACTGCGATGCCGCATGCCTCCTGGCCTCTATGCTGGAGGGCATAAAGAGCGGTATGCGTCTCATGAGCCGGACTGATGTTATCCTTTTCATTGACATAAATGCCAAAGACGCCACACTCCTCATGAAGACTGTCAAAAGGCATTTCCTTTTCCAAACTATAATTCATTTATTCACCCATCAATCTGCGCATTACTTCGTTGTAAGCATCTTCTACGCCGCCCAGATCCCGGCGGAAGCGATCCTTATCCAGCTTTTCCTTGGTGGTCTTATCCCACAGACGGCAGGTATCGGGAGAGATCTCGTCTGCCAGCACGATCTCATCATGGAAGCGGCCGAATTCCAGCTTAAAGTCTACCAGAATAATATTCAGCTTATCAAAATAAGCACACAGAACTTCATTTACCTTGAAAGCCATTTCCTTAATCTGTGCGATCTCTTCCTTGGTTGCCAAGCCCAGAGCCAGAGCGTGATATTCGTTGAGCAGCGGATCATCCAGGTCGTCATTTTTGTAGCTGAACTCGATGGTGGGCTGATCGAATACAATGCCCTCTTCTACGCCATAGCGGGAAGCGAAATGGCCGGCAGAAATGTTCCGGATGATAACCTCCAGAGGAACGATGGAAACCTTCTTTACAGCGGTATCCCGGTCACTCAGCTCTTCGATCAGGTGAGTCTTTACGCCGTTCTTCTCCAGGATCTGGAACAGATAGTTACTCATCTTGTTGTTGATAACACCCTTGCCTACGATCTGGCCCTTTTTCTTGCCGTTGAAAGCAGTTGCGTCATCCTTATAAGAAACGATAACCGTATCCGGATCTTCTGTAGCGAAAACCTTCTTCGCCTTGCCCTCGTAAATCATGTCTTTCTTTTCCATAGTGCTTACTCCTTTTCTTTGTCTGTTTTTTTCTATATTCAATTTCTCTTACTTTGCAAATTCTTTACGGATCTTAGCATCCTTAGACGCTACCTTTTCTGCCATATCCGCCTTAAAAGCTACCAGCTTTTCCGCCAGCGCTTCATCAGACAGAGCCAGCATCTGAGCTGCCAAAATGGCCGCGTTTTCCGCTCCGTCAATGGCCACACAGGCTACCGGGATACCCTTGGGCATCTGCACCATAGACAGCAGGCTGTCCATGCCGCCCATCACCGAAGTTTTAATGGGTACGCCGATGACCGGCAGCGTGGTGTAAGCCGCCAGCACGCCGCCCAGATGAGCCGCCTTGCCCGCCGCCGCGATGATGACGCCGAAGCCCTCTGCCATGGCACTTTTAGCCAGCTCCTCCGCTGCCGCCGGCGTCCGATGAGCGGAAATGACCCGCACCTCAAAGGGGATGTCAAAGGAGCGCAGCCGGTCGATAGCGCCTTCCATAACCTTGAGATCGCTATCCGATCCCATTACAATTGCAACTTTTTTCATATCTATATTATTCCTCCCAGAAAAAAGACAAAAGGACATACCTGTTGTATGTCCTTTTATTCACACATTTATACCAATTAACCAGGAAATCTGCTGGCAGGATGCACCTATTTTGGGAACGAAAGCGCCCAGAATCAAGGCGCAGGCAGGCTTATGCCCCATGCCCTTTTTCTTCACTGCCAACACTCCTTTCCGGAAACTTTGCCCATATTACACTTGTATTTTATAATAATCCGCTGGGCGTTGCAAGTCTAATCTTTTGGAAATCTGATTTTCTCCCATATTACTTGGATTTTTTATACACAGCTTCATTTTTTTGTCTAAAAAGATGATTTTTAATCCAATGAAATGCCCTCTCCTTTTCTGTTACATATATTGGAACGCTATCTCATTTCAGCAATTCCCGTAAAGCTGCTATATTTTCGTTTTCCCGCTCTGCCAGCATAACCGCTGTTTCCACCACCTTTTCATTTAGCCTGCCGGAAACACAGTTTTCGATCATCCGCATCAGCTCGTGGGAATCCACATCCTGCAGCTTGATACAGGTATCTGACGCAATATATTTTAAAAAGCTGTCCACTTTCACGTCATAGGAAATGCCCACCACCGGCACACCGCGGCCTGCAGCAAACATCAGCGAATGCAGCCGCATACCCACCACAGTTTCCATTCGAGACAAAATACCGATGGTCACATCCAGCGGGAAGCGCCTGGTAATTTTATAATAAGGACAGCGGAGCTTTTCTGCCACTCGATCCGCCGGCTCCAGATCGCTGGGATATTCCACAGGGATAAACAGCGGGGTGAGACCGTATCGCTCGTAGCACTTTTCCGCCGTCCGGACAATTTCCTCTACGGCGCTGTCAAAGCCTTTCCACCTGCGCAGGGCAAAGCAGATATATTTTTTCTCCGGCGGAATGCCCTCCCGTTCCAAAAATTCATCCACTCTGGCCCGGGAAGCCCCCTTTAAAATCAAAGTAGGATCTGCGGACAGCCGGATATCCGGCCTCGTTACCCCCATGCGCTGCAGTTCTGCCTGGGAATTGTCATCCCGCAGGGTGATAATATCCACCGCTTCGTTAATGACCCTGGCTGCTCGCTTTTGGTTATTCTTTTTGTGAACCGGTCCGATGCCGCATCCGTACATAATCACCTTGCAGCCGCACTTTTTCGCCTGAGCAATGGAATACAAATAGTACCACAAGGACCGGCTGGAGGTGACATCTTGAATCAGACTGCCGCCGCCGTTGATATAAACCTTGACCCGACGCATTTTGCGGGCCACCTGGAAAATGGAAAAGGTGTAAACCGCGTTGGTTCGGTGCTGCACCCGGGTTTCCGAGGGCCGGCGGGACATTACCCAAATGGGCATATTGGGATCCAGCCGCTGAATTTCCTGGGTAATGGCCTGGAGAACGGCTTCATCTCCGGCGTTGCCTTTTCCGTAGGCGCCGCAGATCACAACGCCGTCCTTCTTCAGCTTGAGCCGCTGATATTTTTCCACCACACTTTGGTAGTTGCGCACCTGGGTCTCACACATAGTCTTCAGGGAAAACTGCTCATTGGCCTTCTTGTACAGCCTCTGAGCAAAGGTGCGGCGCAATTCATCATCCGCCGCCAACCGGACCAGCTGCTTGCCAAAGGTTTTATAATCCTTAGGCTGGAAGATAAAGCCGTTTTCACCGCTGTCGATCAGCTCACTCATGCCGCCTACATCCGAGCAGATCGAAACACAGCCCTCGCCAATTCCCTCTAAAATGGAATACGGGAAGGTTTCGGAAATAGAGGACAGCAGGGTCACATCCATGGCGGCAAAAAAATCCTTAATGGGATTAACCCAGCCGCAAAAGACAACAGTATCCTCAATGCCCAGTTCCTTGGTCATTTTCTGCAGATTGGCTTTGTCCTCTCCTTCACCGGCGATAAACAGCCGCATCCGGGGTTGCTCCTTGACCGCCAGGGCAAAGGCTTTTAAAGTGGTCGTGATATCCTTAACCGCTGTCAGCCGGGCAGCAATGCCGCACAGCACCATATCATCTGTCACCTCTACCCCGTATTTTTCCCGGCAGTAGGCTGTCCGGTCAAAATTCTGCAAAGGAGAGGCTAAATCCATACCGTTATAAATGGTACAGATTCGATCCGGATTAAAGCCCCGCTGGATCAGGGTACGGGCCATCCGATCCGCCACCGGCTGATAAAAATCCATCAGCCGCAGGGCGATGGCATTGATGGTGCCATAGGTATACTGCTTGATCGGCGTGCCGAGGTAATCCAGCCGGTAATCCGAATGGACGGTGGTCATAACCGGGATCTTGCATTTCGTCTTCATCAGGATGCCCATCATATTGGCCTTGGCGCCATGGCAGTGAATGACCTCCGGCTGCATTTCTTCCGCGATTTCCACCAGCCGCCGGCGAGCTTTCCAGACATTGGAGGTGGCAATTACCTCCACATCAATGCCTTCTGCCTTGGCTTCTTCCGCAAAGGGGCCATGGCGAAAGCTGATCAGCTTAATCTGATGCTCCCGGGACAGGGCTTTATTTAAACTCATAATATGGGTCTTGGCGCCGCCAACGTCGCCGCCGCCCATTAAAACCATAATTCTCATATTCATTCTCCTGTCGGGAAAATTTGTTTTGATTCCTTTTGATTATACTACATCCCCTCTTTTTTTCCTAGTCCATTGTGCAAAATTGCAAATAACCAGACTTATCCTTCCAGGGCAAATTCCCATGTTTTTCTTGCGAAGCCTTTTTCTCAATGCTATGATAAAGGCAAATGGTACCGCCCGCTTATGCGCAGTTCGCACAAAGCAGAACGGGATCGTTTCAAAAGGAGATCTATCTTATGCTCAACTGTGTCTTTGTAGGGCTGGGCGGCTTTTGCGGCGCTGTCCTGCGTTATCTGATGGGATTTGTGCCTCTGGCCTGTGCCAGCCGCTTTCCCCTGACTACTTTTTTCATCAATATTCTGGGCGCCTTCCTCATTGGGATTTTTTCCGAGCTGGCCGCCCTGCGCACATCCTTCTCCCCCCAAGCCTTGCTATTTCTCAAAACCGGCCTGTGCGGTGGCTTTACCACCTTTTCTACTTTTTCTTTGGAATCTGCGGGGCTGATCTCGGAAGGCCATACCGCTCTGGCTGTTTTGTATATGGCTGGCAGTGCTGTAGTGTGCCTCGCGGCTGTTTTTGCCGGAAAGGCTTTGGTACAGTGCCTGTGCCGGTAAAGGCCTTGCTTTTCCCGGATTCGAGGCAAAAAAAGAGGACCCTTGCTTTCCCCAAGGATCCCGCTCTTTTCTCTTCCCTTACAAGAAGTATTCACATCACACACTATATTATAGTATACTGGTCAGGCAGCCAGATTACAATAGCCGGTTCTGCTGAAATTTTATTGTATTTCTGTGCAAATTATCCAAGCTAAATGGTCTGCTCTAATGCAAATATTATAAATAAATTATATTTCCTATCGTTTTATCATTATATGCCCCTTGTGTTTTCCGTTTTTTGCCAATTTTAAAAGAACAAGCCGGGTATTTTTCTCCTTCCTTTTATCTGTGTATTCAAAAATATGAAAAACTGGCTATTTTCAAGATGCCAGTTTCCCTATATAATGAAAAATGTCTTCTGAACAACTGTGTGAAAAAATAAGTAAAATCAAAGAAAAGAGGCAAAACACTATGCATACTAACACCGCGACAGCGAACTCGTCTAAAAGCAACGTACAATTTTTGGCCATTACAGGTGTAATGATCGCTTTAACCTATGTCTTTACCGCCTTTGTCAATATCCGTCTTCCCATTGCGGCCAACGGCGGTCTGATCCACTTGGGCAATGTGCCTCTTTTCATCGGCGCCATTCTCTTCGGCAAAAAGACCGGCGCCATTGCCGGCGGCATCGGTATGGCCTTATTTGATCTGCTCTCCGGCTGGACCGCATGGGCACCGGGTACCCTGATCGTTGTAGGTCTGATGGGCTACTGTGTAGGCGCTATCACAGAAAAGAAACAGGGCTTCCTCTGGTATGTGGTTGCCATTGCTGCAGCGCTCATCCTTAAAATCGCCGGCTATTATATTATTGAAGGCATCATTTACGGAAACTGGATCGCTCCCGTTTCCTCCATCCCTGGCAACCTGGTGCAGGTCGGCGCTGCGGCTGTCATCGTTCTGATTGTGATTACGCCTTTGAAAAACGCGGCGCAAAGAGTTTATAACAACTAGAATTTACATAAGACGCCGCCAGGCTTTCTCTGGCGGCTCATGATTATAATAAGGAGATTTACCATGTATAAAA
>CAZSBD010000091.1:0-6304 GCA_964605215.1 uncultured Oscillospiraceae bacterium
TTATCGAGCTGCGGGGCATCGGCGTGGTAGATGTCCGGCGAATTTTCGGTCTGGGTGCTGTCAAGGAGACGGAAAACATTCAGCTGATTATTAAACTGGAACCCTGGGAGGACGGCAAAGCCTACGACCGCCTGGGCATGGACGATCAGTACGACAGCATTATGGATATCCGGGTGCCTTCTTTGGTGGTGCCGGTAAAGCCGGGTCGAAATCTAGCTGTCATCATTGAGGTTGCGGCGATGAATAACCGTCACAAAAAGATGGGCTTCAACGCAGCCAAGGATTTGAATGATCGGATGACGAAGGCATTTCAGACGCCAGAAATGTAAAACTCCGTTTTGAAGTTTTGCCGCCGTAAAACTACGGCGGTATTTTTTTGCAGGGCGGAATTCATATACTGTGAGGGATGGAACTTGAAGAAGGATAGAAAAATCGGTATTGACCTGGGCGGAACCACCGCTAAACTGGGTCTGACAGACGAAAAAGGAAAAATTTTGCGCAAGGAGGTGGTGGATACCGGCTTTGGCCTTTCCGGGGATGAACTGATTCGGCGGCTGCGGGAGGGCTGCTTGCGGCTATGTCCGGCGGATAAGCGGCAGCAGGTGGCTTCTATCGGCATCGGCGTGCCGGGTACCATTGACAAAAAAAACGTTTGTTTGACCTTCGGCCCCAATTTAGGAATTCATGATCTGCAGTTGGGGCAGGCCTTCCGGCCGGAATTTGACTGCCCTGTTTATCTGGAAAACGACGCCAACTGCGCAGCTTTGGCAGAGCTGTATCAGGGTAACGGTCAAGGAGCGTGGGATCTTTTGGTAGTGACTCTGGGTACCGGCGTAGGCGGCGGCCTGATTTTGGGGGGACAACTATACCGGGGCTTTAACGGTATCGCCGGAGAGATCGGCCATATGGTGATTCGGGCCGGAGGCAGACTGTGCAACTGCGGCAAGCGGGGCTGCCTGGAGGCCTATGCTTCCTCCCTGGGGCTGATGGCAACCGCCCGGGAGGAACTGGAGAAAACACCGGACAGTCTGCTGGCTGGCATTACAGATTGGAGCGCCCTGGCCGTGTTTCAGACCCGGGATCAGGGAGATCCGGCAGCGGAACGAGCTTTTCAGCGGTATGTGGAGGATTTGGCATGCGGCCTGAACAATTTGATCGCGGTCATGCAGTTTGAAAAAATTCTGCTGGGAGGGGGGATTTCCGGCTATGGGGAAAGGCTTTTGCAGCCCTTACGGCAGCGGGTTCAGGAAAATTTCATGGAGTCTGACTGCCCACAGACCCAGATCCAGTTGGCTGGGGCAGGAAATGACGCAGGGATCATTGGTGCGGCGATGCTGGCAGAATAGATGCCAGAAGGAACCGCCCGGCGGATACAAAAATTGACTGTTCACTGGGAGGGTTTCATGATATAATTATCCTGTAAAATAGCGTAGCTTAATTATTATAGAAAGATCATATTATCAGGAGGATATACAACATGCCCACTTATGAAGAGCAGCAATATATCAAAAGTTTATATAAAACCCAGGTTCTGGAGCAGGAGCCGATGGCAAAGCACACTACCTTTGGCGTTGGCGGCCCGGCAGACTGGTATCTGATTCCGGAAACCTTTGATTCCTTTCTCTTTGCCATTCGGCAAGCCCGGGAGTGGAGATTGCCCTATATCATTTTGGGCAATGGCTCCAACGTGCTGGTGCGGGACGAAGGCGTTCGGGAAATCGTGATTTCCACGGAGAAACTGGATCAGATCGAGGTGCGGGGCAAGCGGCTGATGGCCGGCTGCGGCGCCAGGCTTTCCCAGATCGCTTCTGTGGCTCAGAAGAACGGCTTGCGGGGCATGGAATTTGCCGCCGGCATTCCCGGTACCCTGGGCGGCGCCATCTTTATGAATGCCGGCGCTTACGGCGGAGAAATGAAGGATATTGTTTCCGAAACCGTATATTTGGACATTATCGACCGGGTCATCTCGGTCAAGGGTGAGGAACAGGAATTTGGCTACCGCACCAGTTTCTTTAAAAAGAACCCGGAGCGGGTCATCGTTTCCGCATATATTGACCTGGAATTAGGCGATCCCCAGCGCATCAAGGGTGAAATGGAAGAACTGGCGGAAAAGCGCCGGGAAAAGCAGCCTCTGGAATATAAATCTGCGGGCAGTACCTTCCAAAGACCGGAGGGCCATTATGCCGGTCAGCTGATCCAGGAGGCGGGTCTGAAGGGCTTCACCATTGGCGGCGCACAGGTGTCTGAAAAGCATGCAGGCTTTGTGGTAAACCTGGGAAATGCTACCGCTCAGGATATTCTGGATGTCATGGAAACGGTAAAAAAGCGGGTTTATGAAACCTCCGGCGTGACTTTGGAGCCGGAAGTGCGGGTGCTGTAAGGCAGGAGGCAAAATATGTATTTTCTGATCGTATCCGGTATGTCCGGTGCCGGGAAAAGCCGGACAGTGGCGGTATTGGAGGATCTGGGTTTTTACTGCGTGGATAATATGCCAGTGGAGCTTTTGCCCAAATTTGCGGAAATCTGTATGGCCAGCGCCGAGCGCTATGAGCATGTAGCACTGGTGGTGGATGTGCGGGCGAGAAACAATTTTAAATCTCTGTTTGCCGCCCTGAAGCATGTGAAAAGCCTGGGGTGCGACTATAAGATTCTGTATCTGGATACGGCGACGGAAACCCTGATCCGCCGCTATAAGGAGACCCGGCGCAAGCATCCCCTGATGACGGAAAATACAACCATCACTGAAGCCATCGCGAAGGAACGGGAAATCCTGGAGGGCCTGCGGGGCAAGGCGGATTTTGTGGTGGATACCACGGCCTTGTCCCTGGCAAAATTGAAGGAGACCATTGTGGGCCTGTTTAAAGAAGATCGGGCAGGGATCTTTGAGGTCAATGTTATGTCCTTCGGCTTTAAATACGGCCTGCCCACAGAGGCGGATCTGGTTTTTGACGTTCGGTTTCTCCCCAACCCTTATTACGAGATCAGTCTGCGGGAGAAAAACGGTACGGATCCCAAGGTGCGGGATTATGTTTTCCGCGATGGGGAAGCGGATCGTTTTATGGAAAAGCTGACAGATCTCATTGATTATCTGATTCCCCGCTATTCCGAGGAAGGCAAAACCAATATTGTAGTAGGCATCGGCTGCACGGGCGGCAAGCACCGCTCCGTGGCCATTTGTGAGGCTTTGACCCGGCATATTCAGGAAACGGGCTATAAAGCCTATGCCACCCATCGGGATTATCAGCGGGGATAGGAGAAACTGGCAGGATGGAAATACGCAACTTATATCAAGAAAATCCGGAGAATATGCAGGCAGCGATGCGCTGCTCCCGGATGCTGGGACCTAAGATCGTCACCATTGGCGGCGGCACCGGTCTGTCCACCATGCTGCGGGGGCTGAAGCATTATACCGCCAATCTGACGGCCATTGTCACCGTGGCGGATGACGGCGGCAGCTCCGGCTATCTCAGAACCCAGCTGGGAATTTTGCCCCCGGGGGATATCCGGAACTGTATTTTGGCCTTGGCCAACGCGGAGCCGACGATGATGGATCTTCTCCATTATCGTTTTAACGAAGGGGGCCTTAAGGGGCAATCCTTCGGCAATTTATTTTTGGCGGCTCTTTACGGCTTGTATGGCTCTTTTGAACAGGCTGTGGAAAAAATGAACGAGGTATTGGCGGTCACCGGCCGGGTGCTGCCCGTGACCCTCTCCGACGTCAATCTGGAGGCGCTGTTTGAAGACGGCAGCCGCATTACGGGAGAGTCCAAGATTTTTGCCCATAAAAAAAATCACAACTGCCGTATTCGTCAGGTACGGCTGAATCCGGAAAACCCGCCAGCTCTGGCCGGCGCCATAGAGGCCATTGAGGAGGCGGATCTCATCGTCCTGGGGCCGGGCAGCCTGTATACCAGCATCATCCCTAACCTGCTGGTGGACGGCATCACGCAAGCCATTCAAAACACGCACGCTCTGCGGCTGTATGTACTGAATATTATGACCCAGGACGGAGAGACAGAGGGTTACACCGCCCAGGATCACCTGGACGCTTTGTTTGCCCATTCCGCGCCGGGCATTGTGGACGCGATGATCTACAACAGCGCCGCCATTGACAGCAAGCGGCTGAGCAAATATAAGACAGAGGACGCCGCCCCGGTTCAGGTGGATGTGAGCCAGATGGACGGCATCCAGTGTTTCGGCTATCCCCTGATTACAGAAAGCGGAGAGCTGGCCCGCCATGATCCGGAACTTTTGGCCCAGGCCATTTATAGCGTTTACGGCCGTAAACGGCGGCGCTTTGGCATGCAGGGGGCCTATGATGAAATCGTGTTGGAGAAAATGCTGAGGGGAGAAGGATGAGCTTTTCATCGGACGTAAAAAATGAACTATGCAAGGTCCCGCTGGTCGCGGAATGCTGCGTCCGGGGGGAGGCTTATGGACTGCTGCTTTACAGCAGTATCTTTGCCTATGACGGCATCAAAATTATGACAGAGAATCCAGGAATACGCCGCCGGGTGCCTGCTCTGCTGCGGCGGGCTTTTGGCATGGAGGTGACGGAAGAAATTTCCGCCGGCGGCAAAGCGGTTTTCGAGATTCGGGAACCGGTTGCTCTGCGAAAGATTTTTGAAACCCTGGGCTATGATTATAAATATCATATTACTTATCCTTTGAATCGGAATTTGGTGGAAGAGGATTGCTGCCGCGCGGCTTTTCTGCGGGGCATTTTTCTCATGGGCGGCACCGTGGCGGCGCCGGACAAAAAATGCCATTTGGAGATTTCTACCAGTCACCAGAGCCTGGCCCGGCAGGTTATGTCTTTGATGCTGGATATGAACCTTTCTCCCAAGATCACTGTGCGCAAAACCAGCGGCGTGATCTACTTTAAGGACACAGGCCGGGTAGAGGACTTTCTTACCTTGATCGGTGCGCCCCTGTCTTCGATGGCCATTATGGAGGCCAAGGTGGAAAAGGCCCTGCGCAACTCAGTCAACCGGCAGGTCAACTGCGAAATGGCAAATTTAATCAAGGCTAGCTCGGCGGCGGCTCAGCAGATTATTTCCATCCAGAAGGCTTTGGATCAAAAGGGAATGGAACTGTTCCCGCCGGCTATGCAGCCCACAGTCCGACTGCGGCTTCAGTATCCGGATCACAGTCTGGCAGAGCTGGCGGCTTTGTCCGACCCGCCCATTAGCAAGCCAGGGATGAGCCATCGGCTGAAACGGATCGTGGAAATTGCGGAAAAAGCCTTGGAAGAAGGAGAAGAATAGCCATGGGAAAATTTGTGCATCTGCATGTACACAGTGAATACAGCCTGCTGGACGGCGCATGCCGCATCCCCCAGATGATGGACCGGGTGAAGGAGATCGGCCAGGAAGCCGTGGCCATTACCGATCATGGCGTGATGTATGGCGTGATTGATTTTTATAAAAAAGCCAAAGCGGAAGGGGTTCACCCCATTATCGGCTGCGAGGTCTATGTGGCTCCCCGCAGCCGCTTTGACAAGGTATATGAAATGGACAGCAACCCCTATCATTTGGTGCTGCTGTGCGAAAATATGGAAGGCTACCGGAATTTAATCCGTATGGACAGCCTGGCCTTTACGGAGGGCTTTTATAACCGTCCCCGGATCGACCTGGAGCTGCTGCGGGCGCATGCCGGCGGACTGATTTGTTTGTCCGCCTGCCTGGGCGGTGAGATCCCCCGGCTGATTATGCAGAACAATTATGAGGCGGCCAAGGCTAAGGCTCTGGAATATGCGGAGATCTTTGGCAAGGATCACTACTATCTGGAAATTCAGGATCATCACCTGCCTGAACAGCAGGAGGTCAACCGGCAGATCATCCGCATATCTCAGGAAACCGGCATTCCTCTGGTGGCCACTAACGATGCCCATTACATCCGTAAGCAGGATGCCAGACTTCAGGATGTGCTGATGTGCATCCAGACGAACAAAACCATCGAGGATACGGATCGGATGCGGTTTGAGACGGAGGAATTCTATCTCAAATCCTACGACGAAATGGCGGCACTTTTTCCGGATCATCCGGAGGCGCTGGAAAATACCGTGAAGATCGCGGAGCGCTGCCAGGTGGAATTTGAGTTTGGCCAGTATCATCTGCCGGAATTTGACGTGCCGGAAGGCTACACGGCGGAATCCTATCTGGAAAAGCTGTGTCAGGAGGGCTTCGAAAAGCGATATCCGGATGCGGATGACAGCAAGCGGGAGCGGCTGCGATATGAGCTGGATATGATCAAAACCATGGGCTTTGTGGATTATTTCCTCATTGTGTGGGATTTTATCGCC
>CAZSBD010000092.1:0-6277 GCA_964605215.1 uncultured Oscillospiraceae bacterium
AAAATCCTACCGCTGTGCCCGAGCGAACCTTTGGTAAAAAACAATCGTAATAACCGCCGCCGTAGCCCATCCGGTAACCTTGTCGGTCAAAGCACAGCCCCGGAACAATGGTCAGATCCAGTTTTTCCGGTCCCAAGGGCCGGCTTTGAACCGCAGGAACCGGGATATGATAAGCACCTTCCACAATATCTGTCAGGTTGTGAATCTTATAGATTGCCATCGTGTGATTTTTTCCGCAAACCGGCAGATAGATTTCCTTGCCCTCCAAAAGTGCCAAGCGGATCAGTTCTTTGGTGTCCACCTCGCTGCCCACGGAATAATAAGTAAAGATTTTTCGGCTGCTTTGATAAAGGGGCATTTCCCGCAAAACGGAAAGAATTTTGCGGGCTTCCTTCTGACCAAGCTGTGTATCTATGGCATCCCGTTTTTTTCGGTATAACTGACGAAAGGTCTTTTTATCCTGCATAGCAAATAGCCTGTTTCACGTCTTCCATGGCTTCTTCCCCTTTGAGGATCCGGCACAGCTCCAAACCAAAAGGCAGCGCCGCGCCCATGCCCCGGCCGGTAATAATCCGGCCCACCTTAGAAAAGGACTCGTTAGAAATTTCCGCCTTGGGCATTTTACCTTCCACGCTGGTATGACAGGATACCTTTTTGCCGTTTAAAAGCCCTTTGCCGTACAGCACAGAAGGCGCTGCGCAAATAGCAGCAATGTAAAGCTCATGTGTTGTACAGTAATCTATGGCCTGATCCACAACAGATGACTGACGCAGATGCTCTGTACCGGGCATACCGCCAGGCAAGAAAATCATCTCTGCCCGGGTCAAATCCATTTCCTCCGGCAGAATATCTGCTGTTACAGTTACCTGATGGGCGCTGGTGACAGTTTTACCTGTAATGCCAACGGTTCGAACCTCCGCGCCGCTTCTGCGCAGCAGATCTACGGGGATAATCGCTTCAGATTCTTCAAAGCCGTTTGCCAAAAAAACATATACCATAATGATCCTCCTAATTCCACAGCAGATTCAAATACCCTTGCTCTTCCTGATAATCCTGATAATCCTGATAATCCTGATAATCCTGATAATCCTGATAATCCTGATAATCCTGATGATATCGTATCATAGCAATGGGCTGTTTGTTTTCCTGTGGTATTCCTGTAATTTTTATTTTTTCTTCTCTATAGTGCCGCCGGATCAGTTGGGCAAAAAGCGCCGCATCCCCAAACTCCCGGCAAAGCATTTCCTGCGCCCACAAATTTCCTGTCTCCGGCCATACAAACGCGTAGCCTAAACATTCCTTGTGCTTCCGGAGCAAAAATGCCTGGCCACCTAAGGCCGCGAACTGCCGAATCTGCCCCTGCCAATAAGGGGCATGCCGAAGGAGATACACTCCAGAAACCTTTTCATGATAGATTTCCTGCATTGCCTGCCAATCCGCTTCTTGAGCCTGGCTAAGGGTATAACCTGCCGGAAAAGGCGTCAGTTCCTCCTCAAAGATTTGGCTGCTCTGATAGAAACTGGTCTTATAACCAAACCGCCGGTAAAAATTAAACAAGCTGGGCTGAGCTGGAATCAGCAGGGATGCAGCCCTTCCCTTTACCAGATCCCGGTCAAAGCTTGCCTGCAGCAGCCGATCCATACATCCCTGTCCTCTAGCCTCTGGTGCGGTACACGCCCCGTAAATATAGGTCACAGGCAGGACCTTTCCCCCAAAGGAAAGAGTCATAGGAATTTCCTGCGTCATAGAAAGGACTCGATCTTCGGATTTCACCAACAGAACATTAGACAGATCAAAGATTTCCTGAAAAAAGTAATCGTTAAAGCCGCCTGCTACCGGAAAACAAATTTCCCAAAGCCTGCGAATCTCCGGCAGATCTGCCGACTGTGCCTGCATAATTTGTTCCATATTTAATCTTCTTTCCAGATGCTCCAATATTCCTCCCCCAAATCCAGAGGGTGATAAGACATCTTGGCTTTTCTCAAGCCTTCCAGCCCCATATCCTCTTCCCGGTTGACATAAGCAACTTCCCCAAAATGATGCTGGGCAAATTGCTGATTAATCATTTGATAGGCTCCCAGAATTCTGCCGTTTGCTTTTTCAAACTGCATTACATACATATCCGGACGATGCCGGCAGCCTATGGTAAACGCGATTATTTTACCATCCAGCAACAGCATACCGCCCTCCATATGCAAAGCTTCCCAATTTTCCAGTACCTGATAAACCGCACATGTTTCGCCCTGATAATCGTTGCCCCGGGTACATGTGCTGTTTTCTCTGCACCAATCCAGATGAAACTGATAGATCGCCTCCCGATCCGTTAGCGTGATATCCCGATATTCCCACCGGCCGTCATACTCTTTTTGAAAGCGATTGACAAAATTTCGCTTGGACTGCAGCTTTTTTCCCTTAAGGGTCATCAGCTTTTCTGCTTCATAAATATAATCACAGCCGTCCCGATCCAATTTAAAAGCAAATTTCCCCGGAAATATTTGTTCCAGCTTCTCTTTTGCTTCCTGGGAGATGGCATGCATGCGGAAAGGCACTCCTTTAGCGGCAGCGTCTTGACGGATCTGCCCCACACCCCAGACAAAGTCTCCGGTACCAATAGGGACGGTATAGCTGTAACGCCCCTCGTATTCCGACCGGGCAAAAAACAGGTTTTCCGCAAAGCACCCTGTTACATGATAATGCTGGTGCCAAATAAACAAATCTGCAAAGCAGTACTCACATAAGGGATAACGAATCCCCTCCGTCAACTTCTGATAGGTTGAATAATCTTCCATTGCGATGGGTCTAAATTCTAACATAGAGATAAAAGCAATCCTCCTACAGCTTTCCAAATATCAGCGGCAATGGCGTCAATCGTCCGAATTTTTCCCTGTTCTACACAGGGGATTCGAATCCAATTTTCCCGATCCGCCAGATCAGAAGCTGTTTTATAGCATTTTTTTAAATATTCTTTATCTTGCTCGTGGATATCCTCTTCTTTCCCCATTCTCTCCTGCAGCAGCTGTCTCTCGCAAGCCGGCGGCATGTCCAAAAACAATACCGCATCCGGCTTAGGCAGTTCCATCAAACAATACTCAAAATTAAAAAGCCAGTCTAAATAGTTCCGCTGTGCTTTCCCTTCTAATTTTGACGCCTGATGAATGGCGTTGGAAGTGGTATAACGATCTGCCAATACCAATCCGCCCTTTTCGTAATAGGCTTTCCATTCTGAACGAAAGGAAGCAAAACGATCCACTGCGAAAAAGGTGGACGCTGCGTAGGGATTCACATCCTCCGGCTTATCACCAAAATCCCCCTGTAAATACATGCGGATCAAAGCGGAGGATTCCTCCTCATAACGAGGAAAAACCAGCCGATGAAAATCCACCTGCTGCTCCTCCAATTTGCGGCAAAGACAGGCAAACTGCGTGGATTTTCCCGATGCATCTGTTCCTTCCAAAACGATCAATTTACCCTTCATTGTACATTCTCCCGGATCTTGCGATATTTTTCCCGTACAGTTTTCATCTGGCCGCAACACATCTTACCTTCCGGGCAAGGGCCTTGGATACATGCCGGCCCAAAACCGGCAAACAAATTGGGAGCCACAGCATATACCAGGCGGTACATCTCCTCCGCCAGTTCCCGAATTTCCCACTGAGCCCGATTACAGCACCGCAGACGGAAAAAGTTTTTCAGGCTCCTAGCATTGGCAGTCATCACCATCTTAGTGGCGCAGGCATTGGGCAAAACAAAGCGGGCATCCTCGATGGCTTTTTTCTCCGCATTCCGCCGCGCTGTTTTTTCTGCCTGTCCCTGTTTCAAAAAAGCCGCATAATGCTTTTCAGCTAAAATAGCCGTCAGTTCTTCGTAATGCCGCTGATCCTCTTCCATAGCTTTCTTGAAAATTTCCATTGCCTCTGGAATTTTCTCAATCTCATGAGGCATTACATATTCAAAGCCCTTCTCCTTGACATAGCGCTGAGACTGGACACTGAAGGATGCCATCCGGTGACGGGTGATCTGAGCCAGAAGGGAGCGGGAAACACCTTCGATTGCAAAAGTAAAGGAAGCATGCTCAATGGGACTCTCGTGTCCTACATCTCCCAGCATCTGCAGGAAGGATCGTGTTTTTTCCTCCGTCAGGCCGTCAAGGATGCTGTCCACATCCGTTGCCGAATAACAAGTCTTTGCGGCTGCCGCAATGGTGCGCTCCGGATCCGGGGTATACGCAATCAGCTTAACTTTCATATTATTCTCCTTTGCCCTTTACTTTACTCTTCATCACGGTCATCATAAACTTAGGCAGACTCATCATACGACCGATCCGCTGCGGCTCCTTACACAGCCGATACAGCCATTCCAGACCCAGTTTAATCCATATATCCGGCGCCCGCTCTGCAATGCCGGCAAAAACATCCAGAGAGCCTCCTAAGCCGCATAAAACGGTAGCGTCCATTTCCGCCAGATGATCCCGCATAAACCTTTCCTGTTTGGGCGCACCCAGGCAAACAAATACCACATCTGCATGCCCTGCCTGCCGGATGGAATCCAGCGCTTCCTCATCCTTTTTAAAATAACCATCCCGGTATCCTTGAATCACCAGTCCCGGGTATTTTTCCTGCAAATTTTTAGCTGCTGTCTGCGCCACGCCAGGCTTGGCGCCAAACAGATAAAGGCTTCTTCCTTCTTTAGCCATAGCCGCCATCAGGCTGGAAGCAAAATCTATACCAGCTACCTTGCCGGATAATTTTTCGTTCAGGATCTTGGCTGCGTACACAATACCAATGCCATCGGGGATAACCAGCGCCGCCTCATTAATAAGATCCTGCAAACTGGGATCATCTTTACATAAGTAAGCAATTTCCGAATTGGGTGTCACCACATAGCCTTTTTCACCCTTGCGAATACGCTCCATAATCCGCTGGGTCGCGCTCTCCAGGGTCACGTTATCAAAATGGATTCCCAGAATATCTGCTTTTTCCATAATTTTAATCTCCATTATACAAAACTGCTATGCATCTATTTTTGCACATCGTATTAATTTTATTATTTTACACTCTTTTGTCTGTTTTCGCAACTATCTCTTTCCGCACATAAGGAAAAACGGCATGGCCTTTGTCCAGCAAAGGCTATGCCGTTTTTATCATTTGACCGGTTCTACATGCTTTTGCAGCAGGCCAGGCAGAATAGAAATCAAAGAACCCATCAGGAAGAACAAAATACCGATCACCATATGGAAACTGATGACCTCATGCAAAACGATCCAAGCAAATACCGGTGCGATCATAGGCTTGATAAAAAATACCAAGGAAGCCTTGCTGGCCGATGTTTTCTCCATCGCCATCATATGGCAGACGTAGCCTGCCGCGGAATTGATGGCACAGATATACAGCAGCGCTGGTAAGGTATGGAAAGAAATGCCGCCGAAAAAATGAACATTTGTAAAAAAATCTAAGCCAATACGGGAAAACAGCTGGCCAAACAACTCTGTTTTTCCCAGCAGCAGAACGCACATCAACTCTAAACCACCGAAAATAAAGCTAAAGCAGGTTACGACAATGCTGCCGTAAGCCTTGGTTTTTTTCTTACCTAAGACTCCATAAAGGGCAAACAAAACCGCTGATAAAATGGATAAAATCACGCCTACGGGATTTAGATCCGTATGCAGGGGATTGACAATAATGACGATGCCGATGGCTTCCAGGATCAGGGCAATGATATTGTGGCGATAAATAGCTTCGCCCAAAATCAGGAACGCTAAAATGGTAACGAAAATTGGATTACAGGAAAAAATAATGGCAACAACGGAAGCCTTGGTATTGGTCAGCGCCATTTGATAAATAACCATACCCAGCATCACGCACAGAAAGCCGGTATAAGCAAAGCCGCCCAGTTCTTTAAACTGCAGGGTGATATTTTTCTTCCGCATGGTTTTTAGCGCAATGGGAATGAGCATAATACCACCTATCAAAAAACGAAGCATGGTAATCTGCATAGGCTCAAATACACCGGCTACCAGTTTTAATGAGATTTCCATGGTGCTGAAAATTACGGCTGTCAGCACAATACATAAATATCCAATTTTTTCATCCTTTTTCATAACTTTCCTTTCTCACATCACTGCAAAAAAGTAACATGGAAGCCTCTACACTGCTTTTCTGCACCTTAATTCATTTGCCGTCTGCGAGACAAATTCATAGTGCCATCCTGCATTGCACTAAGGTTTTCCAGGCATTTTCCCGTTCCATAGGCTACGCAGGATACTGCCTCCTCCGCTACT
>CAZSBD010000093.1:0-6273 GCA_964605215.1 uncultured Oscillospiraceae bacterium
AGATGCCGGCTTCGGTGATTCTATTATGATTGACTTGGGATTGGTTCATGAGATGGATTATTACACTGGCATGATGTTTCGGGGCTATGTGTTGGGTGCAGGCGGCACCATTATTTCCGGCGGCCGGTACAATTCCCTATGCGCGAAATTCGGCCGGGATATTCCCGCTACCGGTTTTGCCATTGACATGGACGGGCTGAGCGAGGCTATGCCGGAGGAAGCATGGGAAAAGCCCCGGGAGCTGGTATTCACCCAGGAGGCTTTTTTGAAACAGGCCTTGGCTTACATCCGGGAAAACGGCGCGGTATTGGCGCCCTATGAAACGCAGCAGCAGGCTCTGAAAATGGCTCGGGAGCAGGGGTATCAGATTTTGGTAGTCATCGGCCGGGACGGCGTGACCCGACAGGAGGTAAAGTAGCATGACAGGAGAAAATACCATTCGGATCGCCCTGACCAAGGGCCGCCTGGAAAAAAAGACGCTGGCGCTTTTGAAAAAATCCGGCTATGATGTCAGTGAGCTGGAAAGTCCCACCAGAAAGCTGATCTTCACCCTGCCGGATACCAACATTCAGCTGGTACTGGCTAAGGCTGCTGATGTCATCACTTATGTAGAGCATGGCGTGTGCGATATGGGTGTTGTAGGCAAGGATACCATTATGGAAAAGGGCGGCTCTTTTTATGAAATGGTAGATTTGGGCTTTGGCAAGTGTAAGTTTTCTTTGGCCGGGAAAAAAGGCGTTGATTTTTACAGTACCAATCGGAATAAAGTCATTGCCACCAAATATCCTGAAGTAACCAAAGCCTTTTTCTCCAAGAAGAAGCATATGGATGTGGAAACCATCAAGATCGAAGGCTCTGTGGAGCTAGCGCCGCTCTTAGAACTGGCAGACGCCATTGTGGATATTGTGGAAACCGGCGCCACCCTGCGGGAAAACGGCCTGGAGATCATTGAAGATGTGGCCAAGATCAGCGCCCGGGTGATTGTCAACATCGCCAGCGCCAAGATCAAAAAACAGCAGGTTCAGCAGATTATCAGTCAGCTGGAGCAGGCAATGGAGGAATAGGACATGTTTTTAAAAACGGTAACAGCTGACGGTAAGGCAGAGCGTCAGCAGATTATGGATATGAAATCCAGAGCGGCGGAAACAGCGGCGGATATTGACCGCAAGGTTGCCGCTATCATGGAGGAGATCCGCCTCAAAGGCTATGAGGCGGTTAAAAAATACTCCCTGCAGTTTGACGGCAAGGAGCCTTATATCATTGGTGAGGATGTGCTGGACAAGGCCTGCAAGGAATGTGAACCGGCACTGATCCAGGCGTTGGAGCAGTCTGCGGAAAATATCCGGGATTACCATGAAAAAATGATGGTGAAAACCTGGGAATATCAGCGGGCGGAAGGCGCTGTTTTGGGCCAGCAGGTGAGAGGTCTGCACAAAGTCGGCATCTATGTACCTGGCGGCACAGCAGCCTATCCCTCCTCTGTTTT
Source organism: uncultured Oscillospiraceae bacterium (assembly GCA_964605215.1). Classification (GTDB taxonomy): domain Bacteria; phylum Bacillota; class Clostridia; order Oscillospirales; family Butyricicoccaceae; genus CAZSBD01. The sequence continues at coordinate 1,487 of CAZSBD010000093.1, forward strand.
GATGAACGCTATCCCGGCTAAGGTTGCCGGCGTGGGTCAGATTATTATGGTAACGCCTCCCACGGAAAACTTATCCGCCCCCGTTTTGGCAGCGGCTAAGATCGCTGGTGTAGATCAGGTGATTGCTGTAGGCGGCGTTCAGGCGATTGCCGCTTTGACCTACGGCGCAGACTTTATTCCCCAGGTGGATAAGATCGTCGGCCCGGGCAATGCTTTTGTGGCGGCAGCTAAGAAGCAGGCATTCGGCAAGGTGGATATCGATATGATCGCCGGTCCTTCTGAGGTGCTGGTGGTGGCAGACAAGACCGCCAATCCGACTTATGTAGCGGCGGATCTTTTGAGCCAGGCAGAGCATGACAAAATGGCCAGCGCTGTGCTTTTGACAGACGATATGGCTTTGGCTCAGGCGGTTTCCGTTGAAATGGAGCGGCAGGCCAAGCTGCTGCCCCGGTATGAGATCATTGAGGAATCTGTTAAAAACTACGGCTGCGCCATTGTTTTTGAAGATTTATATCATGCATGCGACATGGCCAATGTTGTTGCGCCGGAGCATCTGGAAGTAGTCACAGAAAACCCCAGAGCTTTATTGCCTTATTTGACCAATGCCGGTGCTATTTTTCTGGGTCAGTATTCACCCGAACCTCTGGGCGACTATATGGCAGGCCCCTGTCACGTGCTGCCCACTTCCGGCACAGCTCGGTTTTTCTCTCCCTTGTCAACTGACACCTTCCTAAAGAAGACCAGTGTGATCGAATATTCCAGAGAGCAGCTGGAAGCCCTCTCTGACGGTATTATTGTTATGGCGGAAAGCGAAAAGCTGGACGCGCATGCCAACTCTGTCCGCATCCGGTTTCAGGGTGGCCAAGCGTAGCGGGAAAGAAGGGATCAATATGCGGGAAGCAACCATCAGCCGGGAAACCAAGGAAACTCAGATCCAGTTGACGCTCAAACTGGATGGTGGCTCGGTAAGCATTGATACAGGCATTGGCTTTTTTGACCATATGCTCACCGCCTTTGCGGTACACAGCGGCTTTGGCCTGAACGTGCAGGCCAAAGGAGATCTGGAGGTAGACGGCCACCACACGGTGGAGGACATCGGTATTGTGCTGGGCAAGGCCTTTGCGCAGGCCATTGGGGACAAACGGGGCATTGCCCGGTTTGGCACAGCTTATGTGCCTATGGATGAGGCTTTGGGCTTCTGCGCCCTGGATATCAGCGGCCGGGCTTTTCTGGTTTTTGATGCGGCTATGCCTCAGGCGGTTATCGGTCAGTATGATGCATGCCTGACCGAGGAATTTATGCGGGCTTTTGCCTTTAACGGCGGGATCACCCTGCACTTAAAGAGCGAATATGGCGTAAATTCCCATCATATCACAGAGGCGCTGTTCAAGGCTCTGGCGCGGGCTTTGAAACAGGCAGTTGAAATCAAGGGAACAGAAATCTTATCGTCAAAGGGGTCATTATGAGCTATATTGGAATTGTAGATTACGGCGCAGGCAATCTTATGAGCGTCACCAATACCCTGAATTTTTTGGGGGAGAAAAACCAGATTATCACGACAAAGGAGCAAATGGACAAGGCTGCCGGCATTATCCTGCCTGGGGTAGGCGCTTTTCCGGATGCGATGGCGGCGCTGGAGCAGTCAGGCCTCAGGGAAAGCCTACTGGAAAACGCGGTAAAAAAACCTTTTTTGGGCATTTGCCTGGGTATGCAGATGCTGTTTGAGGAAAGCGACGAGGTGCGGCTGTGCAAGGGCCTGGGTCTTTTGGAAGGCCGAATCGAAAAGATTCCCACAGATTTGAAATTACCTCAAATCGGCTGGAACAGTTTGGAAATCCAACATGCAAACCCGATGCTGGCGGGCATCGAGGATGGCAGCTATGTTTATTTTGTTCATAGCTTTATGGCAGTACCCAAGCAGGAAGAAGATCTGGCGGCAGTTTGCGACTACGGCGGTAAAGTGCCTGCTATGGTGGCCAAGGGAAACATTTTCGGCTGCCAGTTCCATCCGGAAAAAAGCGGCGACATCGGCTTGCATATGCTCCGCAATTTTGCGGCTCTGACCCGATAGGAGGACGAATATGAGAATATTACCGGCAATCGATTTAAAGGACGGCCAGTGCGTTCGCTTAAAAAAAGGTGATTACGGCACTGCCCATAAAGTGGCGGAGGACGCCGTAGAAACCGCTAGAAAGTTTTTGGCAGCTGGCGCTCAGCAGATTCATATGGTGGATCTGGATGGAGCCAAGAATGGCTCCCACGCAAATTATGATGTGGTTAAGCGTGTGGTGGAGGAGACTGGCGCGGCAGTAGAACTGGGCGGCGGTATCCGCACCATGGCGGATGTGGAGGCTGTGTTGGCCTTGGGTGTGAATCGGGTTATCATTGGCTCGGCAGCGGTGAAAAATCCTTTGTTTGTCAAGGAAGCTTGTGAAAAATACGGGGATAAGATTGCTGTGGGCATTGATGCCCTGTCCGGCACTGTGCGCACAGAGGGCTGGCTTAAGGACAGCGGCGAGGACTATATTACCTTTGCCAAGAAAATGGAAGGCTACGGCGTTAAGACCATTATTTTTACGGATATTGACAAGGACGGCATGCTGGAAGGTCCCAATTTCACCCAGCTGAAAGTTCTGCGGGAAGCGGTTTCCTGCGGTATTGTAGCAAGCGGCGGTGTGACCACCATCCAGAATGTTCGGGATCTTAAGGCAGAGGGTATTGACGAGGCAATTATCGGCAAAGCCTATTATACCGGAGCCATTGATTTGGCGCAGGCCATCAAGGAGGCGGAATAAATGCTGGCAAAAAGAATCATTCCATGCCTGGATGTCAAGGACGGTCGGGTGGTTAAGGGCGTTAACTTTGTAGGACTGCGGGATGCAGGAGATCCGGTGGAGCTGGCGAAATTTTATTCCCAGCAGGGTGCAGATGAGATTGTATTTTTAGATATCACCGCCACTTATGAAAAACGAGACACCATCGCTGATGTGGTGCGGCGCACATGTCGGGAGGTTTTTGTGCCGGTGACCGTTGGCGGCGGCATTCGCACCGTAGAGGATTTTAAAGAGATTCTGCGGGCGGGGGCGGATAAAATTTCTATCAATTCTTCCGCTGTGAAAAATCCGGAATTGGTAGGCGCTGCGGCTGAGCGCTACGGTAGCCAGTGCGTAGTGGTAGCCATTGATGGCCGGCATACGGGTAAGACGCCTTCTGGCTTCGAGGTATATGTAGCCGGTGGCCGAACCCCTACGGGTATAGACGCTGTGGCCTGGGCTAAAGAAGTTTATGACAGGGGGGCAGGGGAGATCCTGCTAACCTCTATGGATAAGGACGGAACCAAGTCCGGCTTTGATCTGGAGCTGACGAGCCGGGTATGTGATGTGGTGGGTATTCCTGTTATCGCTTCCGGCGGTTGCGGCAGTTTGGCGCACTTTTCTGATGTGTTTGAGCAGACCCAGGCAGATGCAGCCCTGGCGGCTTCTCTCTTCCATTATGGGGAACTGACAGTGCCTCAGGTGAAGGAGTATCTGAAAACCCGGAACATTCCGGTGAGATTGTGAGGAAAAAAATGGAGCTTTCTAAATTTTTTGTCAAATCTGAGCTGATTCCTGTCATCTGTCAGGATGAGCGAAACGGTGAGGTGCTGATGCTGGGCTATGCCAATGAAGAAGCCTTGCGTCTGACGATGGAAACCGGCACCGCATGGTTTTTCTCCCGCAGCCGTCAAAAGCTGTGGAATAAGGGAGAAACCTCCGGAAACTTTATTTTTGTAAAAAAGATTTTTTCAGACTGTGACGATGACACCTTGATTTACTGGGGTACACCCAAGGGTCCCACATGTCATACGGGACACAGAACCTGTTTCTTTACAACATTGTGGGAAAAAGAGGAGGAAAAGGAAAATGAACGCATTTGAGACCATGGAGGCTGTGATTGAGCAGCGTCGGGAGCAGCCTATGGAAGGCTCCTATACCTGTTATCTGTTTGAAAAGGGCCTGGATAAGATTTTAAAGAAAGTAGGCGAGGAGTGCGCGGAAACCATCATCGCTGCGAAAAATGCCGACAAGGAAAACCTCATCGGGGAGATTAACGATGTATTCTATCACATAATGGTGCTGATGAATGAATGCGGCGTGACGCTTGCGGAGATCGAGGAAGAAATGGACGCAAGAGCCCAAAAGATCGGAAATCTGAAGCAGATGGCGAACACGCTTGCCTTCCTCCAGACAAATGAGATCGGAACGGTGACGGAGCTTTCACAGCTCCTCGCTTCCGCCTATGAGGATTTTTCAGAAAAACAGAAAGCTTTGAAATCCACAGAAGCAAGGCTCCGTGACGTAAACCTGCTGATCAAGAATACCGGACAGTACCTTGGCAATAAAGATGTTTATAAGGAATATCTGGCCTCAAAGGACAAGAGGAAGTTCCGGGAAGTGCGCCGCGCTGAGCTTGCCCTGTATGAGGCTGCAAGGGATTATCTGAAAGAGCACGCTCCCCAGCAGGAAACTTCTGATGGAAAAGTCCGTTTCAGGACTCCATCCATCAAGCTCCTCCGGGCAGAAAAGGAAAAACTCGCCGCTCTCAAAAATCAGCAGTATGAGGATTTCTCCTATGTCCGTGCCAAGTATCGGGAGCTTCAGACCGTTGCCAATAATGTGAACCAGATGCTGGATCAGAACATATCCGTACAAAGAGATCTGCAGCAAGACCAGCATAGATCATCACAGGCAAGACAGCGACATGAAGAGAAATCTGCGGAACAAAAAAAGACGGGGCAGTCATTATAG
>CAZSBD010000094.1:0-6270 GCA_964605215.1 uncultured Oscillospiraceae bacterium
CCGCATCGTCAGTGAAAGCGCTCGCGGAAATGAACATGGTCATTGCGGTCGCAAAGGCCAGGGTCATTGCCAGAACTTTTTTCAAAGTCTTCATGATGTTTCCTCCTATAAAATTTCTGCGGGAAGTTTTTCGACACTTCCCTTGCAAGTGTTATCTTATCATTCACGTTTTCATTCGTCAACACTTTTTAAACTTTTGTAACATAATCGTAACACATTCTTTTTTTCAATCCGGGAACTATAAATAAAGTGTAATCCGAATGATTTTTCTTCATTTTTTAAAATCTGTCCCAAAAAAGGGTATAAAAAAAAGCGGATCTTCTGTCCGTGCCAGCTTGCTTTCGCAGGCCTTTACAGCAGAATGATCTGCTGAATGATTTTGTACAGGGCTTCCTTTTCATGGGGACTTCGGTTATGCAGGCAGGAGCGGATTTGTTCCATCCAGTAGTCCGTTTCCTCCCGTTTTTTGTTCTGACAGAAAAAATCTGTCATGGATATGCGCATAGCGGAACATAAATTCCCCAGCACCCGCACCGTTGGGCTTTTCTGTCCCCGTTCTAGCATACCCAGATAGGCCGGCGAAATACCCGCGGCCAAAGCCAGCGTTTCCTGCGACAGGTTGCGCAGCGTCCGCAGCTCCCGCAGCCGCTCTCCCAAATTAAACTCCTGATCCATCCAAAATTCCCCCTACTTCTGCTCAATATTACTTTCGTTATGGCTGAATGAAAATTATATTTATCATATTAAATTGACATTTTCTTTGCAAGGTATTATAATTTGTATAGAAACATAACTATAGTTTTGTTATGTTCCAAAAAAATGAAATTTTGCGTTTTTTGCAGATGTTTGTCCCACCGGATAAGCATCTATTTTGCTTTTTCTTGATATTTTCTTCATTTTCATAAATTTTGTATATTTGGAGGACAGATATGGCTGAAAAGATGGATCTCCGTGTCCGCATGACCCGCAAATTATTGACAGACGCCCTAAGCTCTCTGCTTATGCGCACCCCCTTTGAGGACCTTTCCGTGGTGGATATCTGCCAGGAGGCGCAGGTACACCGCACCACCTTTTATAAGCATTTTGAGGACAAGACCCACCTGCTCCAGCACCTGTTCGACCTGATGACAGAGGAGCTGGACCGGGAAGGCCAGCATTTTCACTCCCCGGATTTTCACCAACAATACGTCCATATTTGCGGCCAGATTTTGAATTATATTGCGAAAAATGCAACTTTTTTCAACCTTGGCGTATTCAGCGACGGCAACGAGATCGTAAGGGAAACCTTTCACAGCACCGTGGTTCATTGGCTGCAGCGGCAGCTGGAGGCTTTCTCGGAAAACCATCAGCGCTTTGCCCTGCCCGTGGCGGTGATCGCGGAATATACCGCCGGATCTCTCAGCTCCCTGGCCCTTTGGTGGCTGAAAAACAATATGTTCGTATCCATCAATGAGGTGATCTCCTATGTGGACGCCCTCAGCGGCAACGCCATTCTTTTGGACAGCCCTGAAGACAAAAAAAGCTAAAAATAAAATTTTTTTGCTCTCCTCAAAAATTGCAAAAACCATCTTCCAAAAAAACAGCATTTATTTTTTGTGCAACTTTAACAAATTTTCTTTTTTATCCAACTTTTATCGAAAAATTACCGAAATTCACAGGTTTCTTCCGAAATGAACCTGTTCCAAAAAAAAGGCAGCGATCATAGCGAATCGCTGCCTTTTCAGTTTCTGTACTTTTGTTCCTAAACTATCGTTATGTTAAGCTTTGCGTAAGAACAGCGCTGCCGCCATCCTTACGCTCCGGTGGAACTCTGAGGTTTTTTACAATCCCAACAGGCTGGAAAGCCGCTCGATGCCGGTGACAACGCTGCCTGCCGGGGGTTGGGTCTGGGGCTTTTGCGCCGTTTCCCCGAAAAACAGGCTGGCGCGGGCATGGCTGGTCACATTGTTCGTTACCCGCTGGCAATCCATGGTCAGATTGCGGCTCACCGTCATATCCAGGGTGATGGTTTCCGTGCTGCTGTCCTCCCGGCTGGTAATGGTAAAGGCGTAGCCATGCACCGTTTCTCCTGTGGTTTTCAGGGTGGTTTCTATGGTGTAAATCTCCCCGCTGTCTGTGGTGACCGCTCCCTTGGCTGTCCAGCCTGCCGCCTGACGAGTGAAATATTTATCCCCAAAGGCACTGTGGAACAGCTGGAAGATTTTGCTGACCCGGGTGTCATCCCGGCTGGTAACCTCTATGTTTTGCAAATAGACCGCCAGAACCTCTTCAAAGCTGTCCCCCTCCATCCGGATCAGGTCGATAGCCGCCGGATCGGTGGAATAGGTGGAAAGCAGGCTGTCCCAGCCTGTCTGATACCAGCCGTCCGCAGACATACCGCCCAGGATATTGTAAAATTGGGACTGTATGTAAGCGGTACCCTTGACCTGATCTGTCAAAATTTCAGCCTGGTGCTGGGTCATCAGATCCAGAAGGGACTGGTTTTGCTTTTTTTGCTCTTCCGTCAAATCCGCCAGCAGCGGGGAAAAATCTGTCGTGCTGTTCAAGGTAAGCTGGCTGTTTTGATGATCCATAAGGCCAGCGACCTGACTTACCGTTTCCAGAGGGATGGGATTCCCCGCTTCGTCCCGAACCTGGAGCTGCGTATGCAGCGTGCCGTCCACCTGATAGGTTTTCTGCTGAAACGCCCGGGCATAGGTCAGGTAGCCTTCCATTTTGGTGAACTGGCCGCTGACGGTTGCCATAAGCTTTTCCACATCGGTTATCACCACGGTTCGGTACCACGGATCCCAGCCCACGTTCATCCCAAAGCATTGGGCGGCAAACCGTACCGGCACCATGGTACGGCCGTTTTCCGCATAAGCGGCGGCATCTGCCGTGATCACTTGGGTCTTGTCATCCTCTCTCACCTGGATCTCTTTGCTGCCCAGAACAAAGGAAACGGTTTTACCGTTCCGGACAGCGGTGACAGTCTGGCTGCCGCTGTCGTAGGAAACCTCTGCCCCCATCGCCTGGAACAGCGCCCGGAAGGGTACATACGTGCGGCCGTCCTTGGCCACAGGCGCCGCGTCTGTGAAAGCCACCGCCTTGCCGTCCAGCTGAACGGTGATGTCCGAGGATGCTGCCAAAGCGGAGCCGCAGCACAGCGCAGCCAGCAGGCTTATCAAAAAAGCGCACCGCAAAATTGTTTTCTTTCTCAAATTGCATCTTCCTTTCCAATTCCTGAAAAACAGGATAAAAAGTTCTAAATTTTACTTATTTTTCAAGTTTTAACATTACATCTGTTGTATTTTAGCATGGATATAGGCCTTTGTCAAAAAATCACTGTGTTTAAAATGCTTTAACAAAAATTACACATTGATTTCTTATTTTTTTCATCTGGTGTTCATATTTTTCCTGTATCCTATGACTATAGGCAAATGCCTATAGCAAAAGTAGATACTCCATCGTATCTTTTTTGTTTTCTCTTTTATCCCCTAATTTTTTACAAGGAAAAAGGACATCTTCCCCCGATGTCCTTTTTCTGTTTTTTACCTTTGCAAAAAGGGAACGGCCCAGGCCGTTCCCTTCTTTTTTAAATTTCCCGCGTAGCCTGATACAGCCATTTTCGTTCCTCGGCGGTGAGGTAGGGGGCGATATTTTCCCGTACCTGGCGGTGATAAGCGTTGAGCAGTTCCTTCTGCCGCTGGCTCATCTGATCCGGATCCACAGCGTCCAAATCAAAAGGAACCATGGTCACAGTTTCAAATTCCAGAAATTCGCCGTATTCCGTCTCCATTGCCTTTTGGCACAAAATCAGGTTTTCCAGCCGAATACCGTATTGCTCCGGCAAATAGACGCCCGGCTCATTGGAGGTCAGCATACCCGGCAAAAATTCCGGTTCCTGGCTGCGGTCCTGGGACAGCCGCCAGCGAATGGCGTTAGGCCCTTCGTGAACATTTAACAGATAACCAACCCCATGGCCTGTGCCGTGGTTAAAGTCCAGGCCCAGATCCCAAAGAGGTTCCCGTGCCAGAATATCCAGATTCACGCCCCGACAGCCCTTCCTGAATTTAGCAGCGCCCAGGTTCAGGTTGCCCCGCAGCACGGCGGTATAGCATGCCTTTTGCTCGTCGCTCACCGGGCCCAAAGCAATGGTTCGGGTGACATCCGTGGTGCCCTGAAGATAATGACCGCCGGTATCCGCCAGCAAAAAGCTATGAGGCTCCAGCTGAACGTTGCTTTTCTCTGTAGCGGAATAATGAACAATGGCGCCGTGGGGACCGTAGGCTAAGATGGGATCAAAGCTGGGTTCCAAATAGCCGAGCCGCTCCTGCCGCAGCATTTCCAAATGCTTGGCGGCGCTAAGCTCGGTAATATAATCCTTATCTACGTTTTCCTTAAGCCAGTATATAAATTTGGTCACTGCCACGCCGTCCTGAATATGGGCCTGACGGATATTTTCCTGCTCGATTCGGTTTTTCACCGCCTTGCGCAAAACCGTAGGGCTGGGCCGATCCCATATCCGCACGCCGCTGCGGATGCTTTTCAAAATCGCGTAATTGACCCGGCCGCCATCCATCCAGATCATCTGACCATCCGGCACCTGCTGCAAATCTTCATAAACTGCCTCATAAGGCCGCAGGGTTACTCCTAAATTCTCCAAAATGCCGATGATCTCCGGCGTGAGAGCCTGCCTCTGGACATACAGCCGGATTTCCTCCTGGGTCAGAATCAAATAAGAAAGAAAAACCGGGTTGCAGCTAATATCATGGCCTCTCAAATTTAAAAGCCATGCAATATCATCCAGAGTCGCCAGCACCAGAATATCTGTTTTGTTTTTGCGCAGCTCCTCCCGCAGCCAGATGATTTTATCTTCCGCCGTTTCCCCTGCCTGTTCCCGAGACAAAGCCCATATGGGTTCGCAGGACAAGGGCGGGCGATCCTCCCAAATTTCTCCTACCAGATCCACATTCCAACGCATTTTCACCTTGCGTGTCTGGAAGTTTTTTGCCAGCATATGAGCAAATCGCGCCCCCAGGGTGCGGCCGTCAAAGCCTAAGGTCTGTCCAGTTTTCATAATCTGGATCAAAAAAGGCATGAGCTGTGGCACACCCGGCTCACCCATCCGCATCAGCTGGATCTCTGTCCCTGCCAGCTGCTGGGCTGCCTGCAAAAAATAACGGCCGTCTGTCCACAGCCAGGATCGGGAAGCGGTCACCAGTAAGGTGCCTGCTGAGCCGGTAAAGCCGGAAATATACTCCCGACATTTAAAGTGACAGCCTACATATTCCGAATTATGAAAATCCTCTGTGGGAATGAGATAAGCGTCGATGCCTTCCTCCTCCATCCTCAGCCGCAAACGTGACAGCTTTTTCTTTACCTGATGTTCCATGTAAATCCTCCCCTTCTTCACGCCTTGTATGGAAGAAAACGTAAACCTTGTACCTTCTATTATAATACGATAGATACAAATTGCAACGGAGGAAACCGGCAAAAAAAGGACAGGCTTAACCTGTCCTTTTTTGCCGGTTCTTTTTATAAAAACGGCCGCAGCTCTGCTGCCAGCTGTTCCTCTAAATGGATCAGCCGCCTTGTGATTTCCTTAGATTTTTCGTCTGCTGCTGGGTATTGGTTCAAACGCTGATATAAGGTCTTAACACCCATATTACAGCCATCGGTGATCAAATCCGCCGCTGTCTGATCTGAAGTGTCCAACATCAGCTTGCCATTGGTTTTCATCCAGGACATACCTTTGGCCACAGGGCTTGGATCCTTTCCCGGCTCCTGATACACGTCTAAAAGGGTACGAACCTCCACGCCCAGAGCCTTATGGGCATTTTTGCTGTTTTCCAGATCCTGCTTTAACACATCCCCCTGAACATATTCTAAAACCTCGTCCAGCGCAGTCACGCCCATTTTTACCCCGGCATCGCATTCCTGCAGCAGGTGAATGGTGTCTTTCTTTTTCATAAAATCGCCTCCTGTTTTTAATCTTAGGATTGCCGGAAGGACTGCATTTTATTAGCTTTTTTCAAAAGGCAGCGAGGTTTTTTGTTCGCCGGCAAATGAAAACCAGTGTTGGATCTGGCCTGCCCTTTGTGTCGTAAAGAAAATAAAAAAAGACCATCCATACGGATGATCTTTTTGGTGGGAAGTGGTGGATTCGAACCACCGAAGCTGAAAGCAACAGATTTACAGTCTGCCCCCTTTGGCCACTCGGGAAACTTCCCATATTGGAGCTGGTAGACGGACTTGAACCCCCGACCTGCTGATTACAAATCAGCTGCT
>CAZSBD010000095.1:0-6212 GCA_964605215.1 uncultured Oscillospiraceae bacterium
AGCTCGGGATGGATGTTGTGCAGGCCGGTTTCAAAGATGGCCTTTTCGCCGGCAGCCTTGATGGCTTGCTCTACCTCCCGGCGGGCTTTTTCAATCATTTCCTCAATGCGGGCAGGATGAATCCGGCCGTCTGCAATGAGCTTTTCCAAAGCGATGCGGGCGATTTCCCGGCGAACGGGATCAAAGGAGGACAGGGTAATGGCCTCCGGTGTGTCGTCAATAATCAGATCAACCCCGGTGAGGGTTTCAAGTGTACGTATATTTCTGCCTTCCCGGCCGATAATACGGCCTTTCATTTCGTCATTGGGTAGGGAAACCACAGAAACGGTGGCCTCCGCTACATGGTCGGCGGCACAGCGCTGAATGGCCATGGAGATCAGCTCCCGGGCATTGGTTTCCGCTTCCTCCTTGTTTTTCTGCATAATTTCCTTCAGGCGGATGGCCGCGTCATGCTGGGCATCCTCCTCGATGGAGCGAACCAGGTATTCCTTGGCTTCATCCCGGGTCAAACCGGAGATCCGCTCCAGGATTTCCATCTGGGACTGCTTCATCTGCTCCGCTTCGTCCTGAGTTTTCTGGGCCTCGGCCAGGCGATGGTTCAGTTCTTCGCTTTTTTGCTCGTTGGCGTCAATTTTCTTGTCCAGGGATTCTTCCTTTTGGATCAAGCGGCGCTCGGTTTTCTGGACCTCGGAGCGGCGCTCCTTGATCTCCCGATCCGCCTCGTTTCGGTTGCGGAGGATTTCCTCCTTGGCCTCCACAATGGCTTCTCGCTTCTTGCTTTCCGCAGATTTAATGGATTCGTTAATAATACGCTTTGCTTCTTCTTCCGCGCTGCCGATTTCCTTTTCGGCAACGTTTTTTCTATAAGCAAAACCGATGACGGCGCCGACGATCACACCGGCAACGGCTGCGATAATGACATAAACGATCATAAAGTCGCAAAAACACCTCCTATTACTTTTTGAGAATCATAATGTTTTAAAGGGATAAAAATGCCTATAAAATCACAATTGGAAATTTAAATGACACAAAATATAATATATACACTATATTACAATAGTATAGCTTTTATGCCTTTCTGTCAAGAAAAACTATACAAAAATTGGGTGTGACAGAATAAAAAAGATTGCCTGTACCACTAGGATTTATCTTGAAAAAAGAGTATAATCACATAATCAAAGGTTTCTGATGAGAAAGGCGGAAAATCAGATGGGTATGAATTTTAAACACCACCAAACAGAGGATTTTTTTTATTATACCAGCGAAAATATCACCGCGCCCCATTTGTTCACCACCCGAGCGGGCGGGGTCAGCCAGGGCAGTCTGTCCAGCCTGAACCTAGGCTTTGGCCGGGGAGACGCGCCAGCCCGGGTTATGGAAAATTATCACATTCTTGCCCGGCGTTTTGGGGCTGCTTTTGAAAGCCTGACCTGCACCAAACAGGTTCACGGGGATGTGGTCACTGTCATCACACCGGAAAAGCGGGGCCTGGGCATGAATATCCCGCCCCTAAAGGGCGGGACAGATGCTTTGGTTACCAACCTGCCGGATGTGGTGCTGATGGGCTTTTATGCCGATTGTGTGGTCACCCTGCTCCACGATCCGGTGAGCCGCAGCATCGGCGTTTGTCACAGCGGCTGGCGGGGTACTGCCTCCAATATTTTGGGCAAAACCGTCGCGGCCATGGAAAAGGCCTTTGGGGCCAGAGCGGAAAACATCCGCTGCGCCATTGGTCCCTCCATTCGGTCTTGCTGCTTTGAGACCCATTGGGATGTGCCGGAAGCTATGCTCCAGATGATGGGAGAGGACGCCCGGCCCTTCATCCGCACCCGTTCCGAGGGAAAATACGACGTGGATCTCCAGGGCATCAACCGTTTGCACCTGCAAAATGCCGGTGTGCGGGCTTCGCATATCACGGACAGCGGTATGTGTACCTGCTGCCGGCATGAAGAATTTTGGTCTCATCGCTATACCCAGGGCAATCGGGGCGTGCAGGCGGCGATTATCCGGCTATAACGGGGAAAGGAGGATACTAATTGCGAAAAATATCATATAAATTACTATGTGTATTGATTTCTGCCGCGCTTTTGCTGCCAGGCTGCGCTTCCCAGACAGAGCCTTCGGCGGATGATGACCCAGGTCAGGCGATCTTAAATCAAAACACCAGCAAAAGCGTCCAGGTGGATTCCGACTATATGGGTCTGGCTTATTACGCAAACGAGAAGATCAATCCGGTTTTGAGCCAGTCCAAGATCAACCACAGCCTGTGCCAGCTTTTGTATGAGGGGATGTTTGTGCTGGATCAAAATTTTCAGCCGCAGAACCTTTTGTGTCAAAGCTGGAGCAGCCAAAACGGCCAGCGGTTTGATTTTGTCCTGCGCCAGGGAATCCGGTTTTGGTCCGGTCAGGAGCTGACAGCGGAGGATGTGTGTTATACCCTGCGCCAGGCCAAAAGCCAGGAGGATTCCGTTTATAAAAAACGGCTGGAACAGGTGGAATCCATTCAAAAAACAGGAACCTATACCCTGACCATCACTTTGAGCGCTGTCAATTATGATTTTGTTTCCATGCTGGATATCCCGATTTTCCGCAAGGGAACAGAGGGAGAGCAGTTTTGCGACGGCACCGGCCCCTATCAGCCCCAGGCAAACGAGGATCAGCTGCAGTTGATTGCCTTTTCCGGCTGGCATGAGGAGAACAAGCCCCAGGCTTATCCGACCATTAACCTGGTTTCCGTCAACCGGACAGACGCGGTTATGTCCAGCTTTGAAACCGGCGATATCTCTATGACCCCGTTGGACCGGCTGGGAACAGAGGGCCAGTCTGTTAAGGGCGCTTTGGATGTTTATAAAGCTCCCACCACAGATATGCATTTTCTGGTCTTTAACCAGAGCAAGGCTCTATTCCAGCAGCCTCTGGTGCGTCAGGCGCTGTCTCAGCTTTTGGACCGTAAGACCTTGTGCGCCAACCAGCTTCAGGATTACGCCACGCCTGCCCTGGTGCCGGTGAACCCCCAGCCTCAGGGTTATGACGCAGAAAATGCTTATCAGGTTAAGGAGGCTCTAGCCAAGCTGGAGCAGGCCGGTATTCAGGATGTAGATGGGGATGGTGTACTGGAGTACAAAAATGAGAAAAAACAGAATGTGAATTTTTCCTTTACCGTCCTGGTCAATCAGGAAAACGAATATAAGGTGGTGCTTTTGAACCGTTATGCCGAGGATCTGGCGGCGGCAGGCATCCGGATGCAGGTAGACGCAGTCAACTATGAAGAATATGAACGCAAGCTGGCAAGCCGCAGCTTTGATATGGCCTACTGCGAGACGATCCTCACCCCGGATTTCAATGTCACACCCCTTCTGGCGGCGGGAGGCGCTCTAAATTACGGCGGTGCCGCCGGTCTGGAAAGTCAGATCGCCGCAGCCCGAGCTTATCCGGCGGGGGATCAGCAGACGGCGGCGAAAAAAGCCCTGTACGATAGCTTTTTGGAGAATATGCCCATTCTGGTCATTGGCTTTGAGGAGCAGCAGATCATCACCCGGAGCAAGCTGGCCAAGGGGATTGACCCGGCGCCTTTTGATATTTTTTACGGAATAGAAAATTGGACGAAGAAATAGAGGAGAACGATGCAAAAAATTGTAGTTGGCTTATCCGGCGGGGTGGATTCCGCTGTCTGCGCCGCCATGCTAAAAGAAGCAGGCTGGGAGGTTCACGGCTTATTTTTGGATTTTGGCCTGGGTTCGGCGGCGGATGCCGCCCAAGTAGCCCGGGATCTGGGCATTGCCTTTCATACAGCAGGGGAAAAGGAGGAGCTTGAGACCCATGTCTGCCAATATTTCGCGGCGGAATACGCCCGGGGCCGTACCCCCAATCCCTGTATTGTCTGCAATCCCAAGGTGAAGTTTAAAACCATCTGTGACTTTGCCAGGGAGATCGGCGCGTCTGCCATTGCCACCGGTCATTACGCCCGGACAGAGCGGGACAAAAAGGGCCGTCCTCTTTTGCGTATGGCCGCTTGTCCCAAGGATCAAAGCTATATGCTTTACCGTCTGCCCCGGGCTGTGGTAGGACAGCTGGTTCTGCCTCTGGGGGATTTTTCCGGCAAAGAGGCAGTGCGGCAAAAGGCGGCGGAAATGGGCATTGCTATCGCCTCTAAGCCGGATAGCATGGATATCTGCTTTGTGCCGGACGGAGATTATACCCGCTGGCTGGAACAGCGGGGTGTCCGTCTGCCTCAGGGGAATTTTGTAGACGGGAACGGAAAGGTTCTGGGCCGCCACAAGGGCATTCATCATTATACCGTGGGTCAGCGCAAGGGGTTGGGGGTTTCTGCCTCCGGCCGGTTGTTTGTCCGGGAGATCCGGCCGGAAACCAATGAGGTGGTGCTGTCTTTGGAGGATGTGTTTGCCACAGAGATTCTGGTGGACGGCGTGCATTTCATTATGGAAGAGCTGGCTGCGGCGCCTTTCCAGGCGGAAATCAAGGTTCGCTATTCCAAATCCGGGGTAAGGGGTACCGTTTATCCGGCAGGCAGCAGCGCCAAGGTGGTCTTGGAAAAACCTGCCCGTGCCCCGGCAGCCGGGCAGAGCGCCGTATTTTATCAAGGGGAGTATGTCATTGGCGGCGGATTTATCCGGTAAACCAAGATTTTCGTAAGAATAGGAAACATTTGTTTGCGTTCCATCCGGATTTATGCTATGATTAATTTAATAAAAGGGGATGCTTCCCGCAGGAGGGACAGACATGAAAAAGCTTACAGCCAAGCAGCAGAAAATATTGAATTTTATTACGCAATTTACCGCTGGGCAGGGCTATCCTCCCTCTGTTCGGGAAATCGGAGACGCTATGGGTCTCAAGTCACCCTCTACCGTCCACGCCCATATCAAGCGCCTGCGGGAAATGGGATATATCGAAAAGGATGACCACAAGACCCGGGCCATCACGGTTACGGGCGGCGTGCTGCAGCCCGGCCGGGTGCCGATTTTGGGTACCGTCACCGCAGGCCAGCCCATTCTGGCAGTGGAGGATATGGAAGGCTATGTCCCCTTTGACACGGAAAGTCATTATGGGGAGCATTTTGCCCTGCGCATCCGAGGCGATTCTATGATCGAAGCAGGGATTTTGGACGGGGATCTGATTATCGTCCGCAAGCAGTCTACCGCCCGCAACGGTCAGATCGTGGTCGCCCTCCTTGAAGACGAGGCCACATGTAAAACCTTCCATATGGAACAGGGTCACCTGTGGCTGCTGCCGGAAAACCCGGCTTATGAGCCGATTGACGGTCAGTTTGCCTCCCTGCTGGGCGTGGTGGTTGCCGTTCATCGGAATTATTTGGTGTAACAGGAGAAGACTATGGAGCTTCGTGACCCCATCTCCGTCGTCAAGGGCATTGGCCCGGTCAAGGCGGAAAAACTGAAAAATCTGGGCATCGCCGTGCTGGAGGATGCCCTTTCTTATTATCCCCGGGATTATGAGGACCGTACCCATTTCACCCCCATCGCCCAGGCTAAGCTGGGAGAAAAGGCTTTGGTGCGGGCTGTCCTGGGTACAGCGCCCCAGACCGTCCGGGTCAAAGGGGGCATGCGGCTGACTAAGTGCCGGATCTTGGATGAAAGCGGAACTATGGAGGCCATCTGGTTTCAAAGCCCTTATGTGGCTCGCTCCCTTCAGGTAGGCAAGGAGTATGATTTTTACGGCCGCATTCAGCGAGGCAGCGGCCGTAGTCTGGCTTTTACCAACCCGGAGTGGGAGCGCGCCGGGAAAGCCGGCGGTCTTTCCGGCCGGATTCTGCCGGTTTATCCCTTGGGGGCAGGGGTAACCCGGGGAGATATCCAAAAGGTGGTGGCAGCGGCTTTGTCCCTGCTGCCGGAAAAGGAAGAGGACTGGATTCCTCCATCCCTTCTGACCCGGTGCGGCCTGGTCACGGGAAATCAGGCCCTGCGGCAGATCCATCAGCCCCAAACCCTGCTGGAAGCGGCGGAAGCCCGGCGGCGGCTGATTTTTGAGGAGCTGTTTCTCCTTTCCTGCGGCACCCAGAAAATCAAGGCCAGAAGGAAGCATACCCAGGGCATCCGGCTTTCCGGCGGCGATCTTTCCCAATTTTATCAGGCTCTGCCCTTTACCCTGACCGGGGCTCAGCAGCGGACGATCCGGGAATGTGCAGAGGATCTGGCATCTTCCCGGCCTATGAACCGGCTGGTCCAGGGGGATGTAGG
>CAZSBD010000096.1:0-6144 GCA_964605215.1 uncultured Oscillospiraceae bacterium
AACGACTGCCATTTCATTCACCTCCTTGTTCGGTTGATAATACTATTCTTTCTCCGTGAGAAAGATATATTCCGCCAAATTTTTTCTTTAATTTTAGATTTATCCTGGAATAGATACCATTTGGCAATAAATTTTTTTAGTTCTCTCCGCAGTGGTTTAAAGTTCCTATAAATCTTTATTTTTTCTTGATTTTTTGAAAAAGCTATAGTATAATAAAGATCGTTGAAATTGTATATGCCGGTGTGATGGAATTGGCAGACGTGCTGGACTCAAAATCCAGTGGTGGCGACACCGTACCGGTTCGACCCCGGTCACCGGCACCAAAACAGCTTTAAAAGAAATTTTAAAGCTGTTTTTCTTTTGTATTTATAATTGAATAATTGACAAATATCATGTATTGTTGTATAATTATTTATTATATATTTTTAATGTCAAAAAAACAAAAAGGGGAGTGAAGATTTTGAGTTTTGCAGATACTTTAAACGGTTATTTGGATGTTTTTAATGGATGGATGTATACCTATGTGCTGTTGATTCTTTTGGTTGTTGCAGGCATTTATTTTACCATTCGCACCAAATTTGTTCAGTTCCGTTTGCTGAAGGATGCCTTTCGCGTAATCACAGAGAAAAAGCATGATGACAAGGGTGTATCTTCATTCCAATCCATGATGATTTCCACCGCCTCTCGTGTAGGCACTGGCAACATTGCTGGCGTTTCCACGGCAATTTGCTTAGGTGGTCCCGGTGCTGTATTTTGGATGTGGCTGATGGCCATCTTGGGCGGTGCTACCGCTTTTATTGAAAGCACGCTGGCGCAAATTTATAAAATTAAGGATGGAGAAGAATTTCGCGGCGGCCCGGCATATTATATTCAGACTGCATTGAAAAATAGAAATCTGGGCATTTTATTTTCTATTTTTTTGATTCTTTGCTTTGCTTACGGTTTTAATGGTCTTCAGTCTTATAATGTAAGATCTGCTATGGATTATTATTTCCCGAATTCTGCTGTCGCACCTATTGTCATCGGCCTCATTTTAGCGGTTTTGACAGCTGTAGTTATCTTTGGTGGTGTAAAAAGAATTGGCTTTATCACCTCTGGTTTGGTGCCAGTTATGGCGATTCTTTACATTATCATGGCGCTGATCGTTGTGTTTTCCAATCTGACAGCAATTCCGGATATGTTCCGCATAATTTTTGAGCAGGCATTCGATTTTCAAGCTATTTTGGGCGGTTTTACCGGTTCTTGCATAATGCTGGGTATCAAGCGCGGTTTGTTTTCTAATGAGGCTGGTATGGGTTCTGCACCCAATGCGGCGGCAAGTGCCAATGTATCCCATCCAGTAAAACAGGGCTTGGTACAAATGCTTTCCGTGTTCCTAGATACTATTGTAATTTGCTCTGCCACCGCCTTGATGCTGTTGCTTTCTGGTGCAGAGCCTACAGCAGAAATTGCTGGCATGCCTTTTGTACAAGCTGCGGTCAGCAGCCGTTTTGGTGAATTGGGCATTCATGTTATTACCATTGCGATTTTCCTGTTTGCGTTTAGTTCTTTGGTAGGTAACTATTATTACACGGAATCCAACTTGAAGTTTATCAAGGATAATAAAGCTTTATTATTTGCGTTCCGTTGCACGGCTGTAATTTGGATCTTCATTGGCGCGCAGTTGAATTTGTCTATAGCTTGGAATCTGGCGGATATCTTGATGGGCTTTATGGCAATTGTGAATATCTTTGCCATTTTCATCTTAGGACATATTGCGTTAGATGCTATGAATGATTATATCAAGCAAAAGGAGGAAAAAGACAATCCTGTTTTTAAGGCTTCCGATATTGGTCTGACCGATACAGAATGTTGGAAGTAATTCTAATTATATAAATGGCATAAGCCCCTTTGCTTTGATTTTGAAAGCAAAGGGGCTTATTGTATAAGGAAGCAGGCTTGATACGTCCGCTTCCTTCTTTTATGCCGCCGCCTCTAACATTTTTTCCACAAAGATGCCATATCCTTTGGTAGGATCATTGACCAACACATGAGTGACAGCGCCTACTAGCTTGCCATTTTGCAGAACTGGCGAACCGCTCATTCCCTGCACAATACCGCCGGTCTTGTTTAAAAGCCTTTTGTCTGTGATTTTCAGCATATAGCTTCTGCCCTGACTATCGGAATCCGGAAATATTTGCGTAATTTCTGCCGTATAGGATTCGGTTTTGGTTCCTTCCACATTGGAAAGAATATTTACCGGACCAATCTTCACTTTCTCCTTATCTTCTACCTCTACCGCTTTCAAATTTCGGTAAATTGCATCCTGTGATAAAACGCCGAAAATACCCTTTTCCGTATTTTTATCTATGGTGCCAATTTTACTGTCCTTTAATTGGCCCTGCAGTTCTCCCGGTTCACCACTTTTTCCTTTCTGTACACCGGTAATTTCCGCCTCGGTCAAGTATCCATTTTGAATGGGGATCAGCGCCCCGGTATCCGAATCACAGATGCCGTGACCCAGAGACGCATAACTGCCGTCCGTTGGGTCCACATAAGTTATGGTTCCAATACCGGCCATGCGATCCCGAACTAATAAACCCATACGATAGTCACCTTCTTGAGATTTTACCGGTTTGATTTTGGTCTTAAAGGTTTTGCCATTGCGCATATAGGTCAGAGATAATTCTTTTCCCTGGCATTGAGCCAGAATACTTTGCAAATCCTCATTGGATGTCACTTCCTTTCCATCCACACTGCAAATAACATCTCCCTTTTGCAGACCGCTGTCCGATGCCGGATAATACTCCATTTTACCATCAGACACAGGAGAAAGCTGCACCACGATAGCTCCTTGCGTTGCAATTTGTATACCTGCGGCTTGCCCAACAGGTATAAGTGAAACCGCAAAGGCAAATACTGATAAAACCCACATAAGCAAAAGGCCCATTGTAATTTGCCTTCCAAATTTTTTCATTTTTCTCCTCCTTTCTACAAACTTACTATTCCACATTTGCTTTCAAAAATAGCTGTGAGTATTTTCACCTGTTAAAAGGTTTTGACAAACTTGGCATATGGCCCTTGAAATCGAACATATGTTTTGGTATACTGGTGAAAAGCAGATTTTTAAGAAGGGGCAAGCGTTTCTATGAAAGTAGCAATCATCGGTTCTCGTACTGTGCTGAGTTCCTATTATTCTCAGCTATGCGATATAATGCCTGTAGGCACCAGCGAAATCATCTCCGGCGGCGCCCGCGGCGCAGATGAACTGGCGGAAAAATATGCCTGTGAAATGGGATTGCCTATAAAAATATATCGTCCGGATTACACAAAATACGGAAAGCAAGCTACTATCATTCGAAATTTGCAGATCATCCGCAGTGCCGATTACGTGATCGCTCTTTGGGACGGCGTTTCCCGCGGCACCAGCTACACCATTAAAACCTGTTTAAAAGAATATATTCCCATCCGAGTCATCGACTGCAGCAAGCAGGATTTATAATTTTCAAACATAATCCACCGTCCTAGCCGGCGGCAGACTAGACTATCGCGTGGTTTTCCTTATACAAAAAAACCGTCTAATCAAAGTAGACGGTTTCTTGTTTTTCTATGTTATTTTGCACTGGAAAGCATCAATTTGATGCGATTTTCCTGATTGATTTTGGAAGCGCCGGGATCGTAATCAATACTGACAATATTGGCTTCGGGATAAGTTTCTTTGATTTTGCGAACCATGCCCTTACCGACAATATGATTGGGCAAGCATCCAAAGGGCTGAGCACAAACAATATTCAACACGCCTTCTTCGATTAGCTCTACCATTTCCGCCGGTAGCAGCCAGCCTTCTCCCATTTTCACTCCTGAGCCAATAATCTTCTGAGAAGCTTTGCGTACATCATCAAAATATGATGGTGCCCGGAACAGCCCCTGCTTTTCGATCGCCCGTATAATATCCTTTTGCTTGCTCAAGGTAAAGTGATATAAGGTCTTACCGATCATGGCTGCTTTGGCGGAACGACCGTAAAGCTCATGGTCAATGACGGAATTATACATACAATACAAGGCAAAGTCCATTAAACCGGCCAACACCGGCTCAGTGTTTTCTGAAAGCAAAAATTCTTCCAAACTGTTATTGCCCAAAGGCGCAAATTTAACGTAAATCTCCCCTACAATGCCAACCTTTTTTTTGCGAACACTGCGATCCAGCTCCACCTTAGCGAAGCGTCCCAGCACTACATCATACAGCTGCTTAACCCGGCTATATTTAATGACCTTACCCGGTTTAAACTCATGCACGATCCAACGGATACAATCATCCACTGCTTTCTGGCTGTCTCCCTTGTTCACTTCATAAGCCCGGCACTGGTTATGGATAAGCATAATCAAATCTCCCAACAGCACACTGTAGCACACCTGGAGAAACATAGTTGGCGTAACAACAAAGCCAGGATTATCCTCCAAACCGGAAAAGTTTAAGGAAATAACCGGAATATAATCATATCCATTTTTCTCTAAAGCTTTACGAAGCAAATGAATATAATTGGAAGCTCGGCAGCCGCCGCCAGTTTGAGGCAGCATCAAAGCGATTCTATGTGTATTGTACTTACCGCTTTCCAAAGCATCCATCAGCTGGCCAATAACTAGCAAAGCAGGATAACAGGTATCATTGTGGACATTCTTTAGTCCTTGCTGGACAATGGCGTCTCCCATGGTATCCAGTACCTCAATGTGATATCCGTAATTATTCATAATGGAGGTCAGCAGTGTCAGCTGAATGGGCAGCATATTAGGAACTAATATGGTATAATCCCGCTTCATTTTTTCCGTAAATTTTACCCGATTATTTTCGCTCATTTGCTTGTTTCCCTTCTTCTACGGCCGCAAGCATACTACGGATTCTGATTCTTGCAGCACCTAAATTATTGATCTCGTCAATTTTCAGCTGGGTATAAATTTTCCCACCGCCTTCTACAATGGAGCGGATTTCATCTGTGGTAATGGCGTCAATGCCGCATCCAAAGCTTACTAGCTGGATCAGCTGCGCATTTTTCTTTTTCGTTACATAATTGGCAGCTGCGTACATACGGGAATGATATGTCCACTGATTCAAAACATTGACCTGAGGCATATCTGCCAGACCGAAAATACTATCTTCTGATACCACCACCAAACCATAAGACTGGAGCATCTGGTTGATGCCGTGGTTAATCTCCGGATCCACATGATAAGGCCGTCCCACTACAACGGCAATATCCAGCCCCTTGGCATCCGCATATGCAATGGCCTTGCGGCCCTGCTCCCGAACACTGTGATAATAAGCGTCCAACGCTGCATATGCTTTGTCGCAGGCCTTATGTACCATTTTTTTGTTGACAAAGGAAAACTCTTTGGTGAAAAACTTGACCGCCTCCGGCAGAAACCGCTTGGCACTGGCTAATTCAAAATAGGGCATCATAAACCGGATTTTGGAAAGTTTCTTCATATTGGCTTGCAGCAATTCCGGATAATAAGCCACCACCGGACAATTATAATGATTATCCGATTTCCCCTCATCCAAATTGTAGGTCATACAAGGGTAAAAGATGCCGTCCACGCCCTTAGCCAGAAGGTTTTCCATATGGCCATGGATCAGCTTTGCCGGATAGCAAACCGTATCTGACGGAATGGAATACTGTCCCTTTTGATACATTTCCCGGCTGGACAGGTCAGAAACTACAGTTTCAATGCCCAGTTCGTCAAAGAACGCTGTCCAGAAAGGCAGCAGCTCATACATGTTCAGTCCTAAGGCCAGGCCCAGTTTGATTTTACCCGGCTTGGTGTGATAGGATTGCAGTTTTTTCAGTTTATAGGCATACAGATCCGGCAGATTTCTCTGATCCTCCCGGCCGGTTGGCCGGTCACAGCGGTTACCAGAAATATAACGCCGGTCACCGGAGAACATGTTAATGGTCAAGTTGCAGTGGTTGTTGCACAAGCCGCAGCGTACATTTTTTGTGGTATGGGCAAACTGCGCCAATTCTTCCATGCCGATAAGCTTAGTCTGCTCCGGACAATTTTCCTTGGCATGGAGAGCCGCACCGTAAGCGCCCATCAGTCCAGAAATAGCCGGACGAGTCACTTGGCGGCCAATCTCCATTTCAAAGCTGCGCAAAATGGCGTCGTTTA
>CAZSBD010000097.1:0-6142 GCA_964605215.1 uncultured Oscillospiraceae bacterium
ACAAAGAAAAGGTTACAGAAATTCTAACCCGTAATTCGATCCGCTCTGTCACCGTAGCCCGGATGGAGGTGCCATGCTGCGGCGGTCTGGAAATGGCTGTGCGCCGGGCGGTGGCTGCCTGCGGCAAGGAAATCCCCCTGGAGGTGGCTGCTTTATCCATTGCAACCGGTGAGCGTCTGTAAAAATTTGAAAAGTCTCTGTAACCTTTTGTGGTACAGAGACTTTTTCATACCTATCTTAGTCTAATGTCAAAGACGGCGCTGCATAGGTTCTGCCAGCCAGCTCGCTGTTGAGCATATACAGGCTCTTGGGATCGTTGCCGAACATGTTGAACTTTTTAATCATGTCCTCAGCATTCTTCTCTTCCTCGCCCTGCTCCTTCACAAACCAATCCAGGTACTGCATGGTGCGGAAATCTTTAACCTCGTAAGCCGCTTCATAAATGGTGTGAATCAGAGAGGTAACATACTGCTCATGCTTGTAAGCTGCCTCCAGGGGATCTGCATAAGCCTTCAGCTCTACATCCGGCTTTGCAATCGCGTCCAAAGTTACCTTGACGCCGTTGTTCTGCAGATACTGAATCATCAGCATCGCATGATCTTTTTCCTCCTGAGCCTGAATATTGTACCAGTTGCCGAAGCCGTCCAGACCTTCCTCGATATAATAATTAGCAAAATCCAGATACAAATAAGCAGAATAAAATTCCTTGTTTACCTGATCGTTTAAAAGCTGTGCTACCTTTGCGTCTAACATGGTTGTGTCCTCCTTAAATGTTTTATCTTGTTAAAAACAAATGATAATTATTCCTAGTTATAATGATACCTTTCGTGTGTACTTTTGTCAAGGATTTTTCCGTTGGAGGAAATATTTTTTATACCCCGTTAACAACACAATCCGGCTTCTCTCCATTTTGCAGTCTTTGGATGTTCTCCCAAATATGCAAATGGGTCTGGCGGAATGTACGCACGGTGCTGCCAGCAATATGGGGGGAATAGATCACCCGCTGGTCTATTTCAGGGGGCAGATCAATCAGCGGATTGTCTGGCGTGTTCGGCTCCGGCGCCAGAGTATCAAATCCCGCTCCGGAAAGCTTGCCGTCTATCAAAGCCTGCCGCACCGCCGAGCCATCCATAATTTCCCCGCGGGCGGTATTGATGAGAATGGCGCCTTCCTTCATGTTTGCTAAAAATGCCCCATCCACATAACCCCGGGTTTCCTCTGTCACCGGCACATGGAGACTTAAAATATCGCTGCGGGCCAGCAGCTCTTCCTCAGGCACCCAAACTGCGCCGCATGCCTTCTCTGTCTCCTCATCCAGCCGATGGCGGCAGTAATACAGCACCGTACAGCCAAAGCCAGCCAGCCGCTGAGCCGCAGCCCTGCCAATATCGCCAAAGCCGTACAGACCTACGGTACAGTCTCCCAATTCTGTCAGGCCCTGTACCATAATCGCTTCCTTTTTTTGGATCTGTTTGCCCTGCCGCACCGCCTGGTGTCCGGGAATTAGCTGCCGCAGCAAAGCCAGTATCAATAAAATGGTCTGCTCCGCCACCGCTGTGGCATTGACCCCCTTGTTGTTGCATACATAAATCCCCCGCTCCGCTGCCGCCTGACAGTCAAAGGCGTTGTAAGCCACGCCTTCTGAATGGATCATTTTTAGCCGGGGCATCTTTTCTATCATAGACCGGGTCACCTTGGCAATGGCATCCGCCGCGATCACATCCGCGTCCGCCCCATCTGTCAAAACCGCTTCCTCTGTATCTAAAATGGAGTGGTAGCAAATTTCCGCCTCCCGGGTTATGGGCAGATCAGGCAGATAACGCAAATACCTGTCCCGGTTGCCCAGCACTAAAACCTTCAATTTTTTCTCCTTTTCTATGTAATTGCCTTTTTTTCCTTTTCAAAAGTCCGGCGCACACGCCGCCGAACCCACATCAGGCAAATGGTATGCACCGCTACCGTGGCGATCCAGCTGATGGGATAGGAGGCGTACAGCACCCAGGGCTGAGGGATCCGGGCAAACATGAAAAAGATCCAGCACAGCCGCACGCCGCACACGCCGATAATTGATACCACTGTAGGCGTCGCCGCATAGCCCATGCCGCACATGCTGCCTGCCATCACGTCCATCAGGCCGCATAGGGCGTAGGTTCGGCCTACGATTTCCATCCGCACCAGACCCGCCTGGATCACCGCTTTCTTGGTGGCGTACAGCCCTAGAAAAAAGGTACCGAAGGAAGCTGCCAGGTTGCCAAGAATCAAACCGGTGACCGCACCCATACCCAGACAAAGCAAAATGCTCCGGTCGATCCGCTTTAGCTGCCCGGCGCCCAGATTCTGGCTGGCAAAGGTCATCACTGCCTGATAGAAGGTGTTGACGCCGCCGTAAATAAAGCTTTCGATGCTGGAGCATGCAGCGTTGCCAGCAATGACGATCTCCCCAAAGCTGTTGATCCGGCTCTGGATAATGACATTGGAAACAGAAAAGATCATGCCCTCAATCCCGGCAGGAATCCCGATCTGCAGAATTTTAATCAGCTTATCCCGTTTGAGACAAATTCGCCGCAGCTCCAGCTTGAGGCTGTCCGTCTGCCGCGTCAGGCAGATCACCACTAAGCTGGCGGAAAGATACTGGGAGATGACCGTGGCCCAGCCTACTCCGGCTACGCCCATCCCGCAGCGAATCACGAAAAACAGGTTGAGGCAAAAGTTCACCCCGCCAGCCAGCAGCAAAAAGAACATAGGCCGTCTGGTATCTCCCGCCGCCCGCAGCAAAGCGCTGCCAAAGTTATAAACCATCATCGCCGGCATTCCTAAAAAATAAATCCGCAGATACAGGGTTGCCAAGGTCAAAATATCACCCGTGGTGTTCATAAAGGTCAGCATGATGCGAGCCATCAAAAGGCCAAAGGTCATCAGGCTTAAGCCACTGACAAGGCTCAGACCCATCGTCGTATGTACCGTTCTGCTCATCTCCTCATGCTGTCCCGAGCCCCAGTCCCGGGCGGCTGCTACGTTGGCGCCGGTGGCAAGTCCGATGAA
Source organism: uncultured Oscillospiraceae bacterium (assembly GCA_964605215.1). GTDB lineage: Bacteria > Bacillota > Clostridia > Oscillospirales > Butyricicoccaceae > CAZSBD01. The sequence goes on from CAZSBD010000097.1 coordinate 3,043, forward strand.
TAAATAGGTCAGCAAATGGATCAAATAGGTGGTGGAGCCCACCGCTGCCAGGCATGCACTGCCCGCAAATTTGCCGACCACCACCACATCCGCCGCATTAAACAAAAGCTGTAGCATACTGGAAGCCATCAGGGGCAGGGCAAAGCGCAGCAGCTTGCCTGCCAAAGGCCCCTGGCACAAATCCATGGTATATCCGTTCTTCATCTTCTTTCGCTTCTTTCCCTCACATTTTCACAACCAGTGTATCACAGCGTATGAAAAATGCAAGGGATTTTTGGTTTTCCAAATGGCCTCTTTCGGCAGTTTTTTCCTTATCCCGGCTTTTTTTCCCAATGATAGGTCTGCTCCAGCATCTTCTCCTTGACCTTCCGCAATCGGCTTTGGCTGCCTCGTTCATTTTCCTCCAGCTTCATCCGGATATAGCGGATACCCTGTTCCGTTTCCGGCAGCACCACATGCTCCAGCGCCCCCACCCGCCGCCGGGTCTTTTGGATCTCCGCCGCCATTTTCCGGCAGCCTGCTTCTTTTTCCGCCAGTTCCAGCAGCTGAGGAGCCAGCTTCTCCATGCCTTGGGCCGCCCGGTCCAGGCTTTCCGGTGTAAAGGCCAGACCGCAGGTAAGGCCTCTGGTCTGCCCCAAAAAGGCAAACTGCGGTACCATCACCCCGGCCTGGTTTTCTTCCCGCCGCCCGATTTCGCCCCCGCCAGCGGAGGTTAGGGCTATTTTCAAATCCGCACCCGAAAGCTCGGTGCCTGCCCACAAAAAGGCCTCCTGTACGCGTTCCAGTTCTTCCTCCACCTGCCGCCGCAGAATCATGGCCTCTTTAATCTGCTGCAAAAACTGCCGGATCAGCTCATCCCGCTTGTCTTTGAGCAGCTTGTGACCCCGGCGGGCCGTAACCTGTTTGGCCTTGAGCCGGTTCATTTCCATCCGGGTAGGCTGGATCATTCTCATGCCTCTTCACCATCTTCCTCTCCGCTGTAATAAGCGTCCAGAAACTTATCATCGATTCGCTTAAGCTCGGAGCGGGGCAAACGGGACAGCAGCTGCCAGCCGATTTCCAGAGTCTCTTCAATGGTTCGGTCTGTCTCAAAGCCCTGGGATACATATTCCCTTTCAAAGTCCTCCGCAAACTGTGCATACCGCCGGTCCAGAGGGGTAAGGGCCTCTTCTCCCAAAATGGTCATCAGTTCCCGGGCTTCCTTACCCCGGGCATAGGCGGCAAACAACTGATTCATCACCCCAGCATGATCCGCCCGGGTCTTGCCCTCGCCAATCCCCTTGTCCTTAAGCCGGGAAAGGGAAGGCAGCACATCCACCGGCGGCTCTATCCCCTTGCGGAACAGCTCCCGGCTCAGCAAAATCTGTCCCTCGGTGATATAGCCGGTCAGATCCGGGATGGGATGGGTCTTATCCTCCTCCGGCATAGTCAAAATGGGGATCAGAGTAATCGACCCTTTTTTTCCCTTCTGCCGGCCTGCCCGCTCATAAAGGGAAGCCAGATCCGTATACAAATAGCCGGGATATCCTCTGCGGCCAGGCACCTCCTTACGGGCAGCGGATACCTCCCGCATCGCGTCGGCATAGTTGGTGATATCCGTCAGGATGACCAGCACATGCATTTCCTGTTCAAAAGCCAGATATTCCGCCGCTGTCAGAGCCATCCGCGGGGTAGCAATCCGCTCTACCGCCGGATCTTTTGCCAGGTTCATAAATAGTACCGCCCGGTCAATGGCTCCTGTCTGCCGGAAGGAATCCATAAAATAAGAAGCCTCCTCATAGGTAATGCCCATGGCCGCAAAGACTACGGCAAATGGCTCCTGGCCGCCCCGCACCTTGGCCTGCCGGGCAATTTGGGCGGCCAATTCTCCGTGAGGCAGGCCGGAGGCGGAAAAGATGGGCAGCTTCTGCCCCCGTACCAGGGTGTTCAGGCCATCAATGGCGGAAATCCCCGTCTGGATAAACTCCGCCGGATAGGCTCGAGCCGCCGGGTTCATGGGCAGGCCGTTGACATCCAGCCGCTTGTCCGGCAAAATTTCCGGCCCTCCGTCTATGGGCTGGCCCATACCGTCAAAGACCCGGCCCAGCATATCCGGCGATACCCCCAGCTCCATACTCCGTCCTAAAAACCGGACCCGGCTGTCAGACAGGCAGATACCGGCGGCGCTTTCAAACAGCTGCACCAAGGCATTGCCGCCGTCAATGGAAAGCACCTTACACCGCCGTTTTTCCCCGTTTGCAAGGAGGATCTCCCCCAGCTCATTGTAGCCTACGTCTACAACATCCCGCACCAGCATCAGCGGCCCTGCCACTTCCTCCATGGTTTTATACTCTCTGGCCATCAGTCCGCCTCCTTCATCTGTTCTGTGATCTTTTGGCGCAAGGCCTGATAGGCCTCTTCCGCCTCCGCTGCCGGGATATATTTAAACCGGCCGATCTCCTCCCGCACAGGCAGACTGAGCAGGGCTTCCACTTTCCTGCCCGCCTCAAGTGCCTGTCGGCCTTCCTGGTAAAAGGTCAGCACCAGCCCCATCATGGCATATTGCTTGCCTAAGTTGGTATAGGTGTCCACCTGGTGGAAGGAATTCTGATGGAGAAAATCCTCCCGGATGGAACGGGCCGCCTCCATTTTCAGCCGATCCTCTGGGGAAAGCGCGTCCATACCTACCATTTTTACAATCTCCTCCAGCTCCGCTTCCTCCTGCAAAAGCCCCAAAATTTTACTTCGCCGCTCCATCCAGTCCGGCGCTACGTTTTCCCCAAACCAGTTTTTCAGCTGGGGCAAATAAAGGGAATAGCTGGTCAGCCAATGAATGGCAGGGAAATGCCGCCGGTAGGCCAGAGAGGCGTCCAGCCCCCAAAAGACCTTGACGATCCGCAAGGTAGCCTGGGTCACTGGCTCGGACAGGTCGCCGCCGGGGGGTGAAACCGCCCCGATAACCGTCAGGGAGCCTTCCCGTTCCTCCTGGCCCAAAGCGGTCACCCGGCCTGCCCGCTCATAAAACTGGGCCAGACGGCTGCCCAAATAGGCGGGGTATCCCTCCTCGCCGGGCATCTCTTCCAGCCGGCCGGACATTTCCCGCAGAGCTTCCGCCCATCGG
>CAZSBD010000098.1:0-6074 GCA_964605215.1 uncultured Oscillospiraceae bacterium
AACTGACCGGTTGTGATCCGCTTAATATTCTGCTCATATACATCCCGAATCTTGGGGAACAGCTTGTCCACCCGCTGGCCGGTCTTAGCCGAGATAAACAGCACCGGGGCGTAAGGCATATAAGCCAAACCTTCCCGCACCTGCTTGGTGTATTCGCTCATGGTCTTGCCGTCTTTTTCCACCAGGTCCCATTTGTTGACCACAATGATGCTTGCCTTGCCGGCGTTATGGACCTCACCGGCGATCTTGGTATCCTGCTCGGTGACGCCTTCCACAGCGTCAATCATAATAACACAGACATCCGCCCGCTCCACAGCAAGCAAAGAGCGCATAACGGAAAATTTCTCCACCCGCTCGTCCACCTTGGACTTTTTGCGGATACCCGCTGTATCCACAAAGACAAATTTGCCATATTCATTTTCAATAAACGTATCCACAGAATCCCGGGTGGTGCCGGCAATCTCGGAAACAATTACCCGCTCTTCGCCCAGAATCTGATTGATGAGAGAGGATTTGCCAGCATTGGGCTTGCCCACAACGGCTACCCGCAGCCGGTCTGCCTCGTTGTCATCTGCATCCTCATCGGGGAAATACCGGAAGCATTCGTCCAGCAGATCACCGGTTCCGTAGCCGTGAAGGGCAGAAATCGCCAAAGGATCTCCCAGGCCTAAATTATAAAACTCGTAAAACTCCGCACTGGGCTGACCAGGAGTGTCATTTTTATTCACCGTCAGCACAATGGGCTTGCCGCTTTTGAGCAGCATTTTGGCAACATCTTCATCCGCCGCTGTGATGCCGGTGCGCAGATCTGTGATAAAAATAATCACATCCGCATGGCGGATGGCTGTCTCCGCCTGCTTGCGCATAAATAGCAGCATTTCGCTGTCTGCGGAAGGCTCAATACCGCCGGTATCAATGACGGAAAACTCCCGTCCCCGCCATTCCGCGTCGGCATACAGTCGGTCCCGGGTCACGCCCGGTGTATCTTCAACAATGGACAACCGCTTGCCCACAATCCGGTTAAAGAGCTGAGATTTGCCCACATTGGGCCGCCCTACAATCGCAACTATCGGCTTTGCCATAGTGATCTCCCCTTTCTTTATTCTTCAAAAATCTGTTCCAGCAGGGCCATCCCGTCGATCTCAACGGGAACCACCGGTACCCCCAGGGTCTCGGATACCTGCTTCAACGTATAATCATCCAAAAAGACGTCGCCGCCGTCCCGCAGCATGTTCGCGGAAATCAGCACCCGCTCACCCAGATCCTTTCCCTCCAGGCCGCGGATCAGATCCTGGCCTGTGATCAGACCGGCCACACTGACACCTTCTCCGAAGAAATGATTGACAATGGTGTAAACTTGTCCCTTTAAATTATCGCATTTTCCCTTGACTTCGTCAATAAGTTTTGCCAAAAAGGGCGCAGCAGCCGTTCCCGTTGCAATGCAAAACGGCCGGGCGGTCTTGCCCTCGTACCAAGGCAATTCCCGCCGAAACTGGCGCATAAACAAGCTCATCATCCCCACGCCGTTTTCAAACTGGGTGAATTCCTCATAATAATCCACGTCCGGAAAGGGCATACCTGCCTTGATATACAGTTCATCTCCGCAGAAAGCCAGACGGGTGCCATAGGCTTTCAGACAGTGAGCAGCAAACGTTTCCGTTATGCGGATAATCTCCCGAGCATCCTCCTTCTGGATTGGCTGCAAAGGATATAGCTTTTCCCGGTGCCGGGTCATGCCAAAGGGTACCACAGAAATGGACTGAACTGCCGGATACAGCTTTTCCAGATCATCCAGAGATCTCTTCAATTCCGCCCCGTCATTTAACCCCTTGCAAATGACCAGCTGACAATTCATGGTGATGTGCGCCGCCGCAAACCGATCCATAATCTTCAGCGCTTCCCCGGCTTTGGGGTTGCGAAGCATTTTCACCCGCAGCTCCGGGTTGGTGGTGTGTACAGACACATTGACCGGGGATACATGCATGCGAATCATCCGATCCACATCCTCTTGGGAAAGATTAGTCATAGAAATATAATTACCCATCAAAAAGGACAGCCGGGCGTCATCGTCCTTAAAATACAAGGTGCGCCGCATCCCCCGGGGCAACTGGTCAATAAAACAGAAAACACAGCGGTTGGAACAGCTTTTAGCCTGATCCATCAAATAACTTTCAAAATCAATGCCCGGATCCAGGCCCTCCGGCTTTTTCATCCGCACCTGGCGAAGGGAGCCGTCCTCCCTTTGCAGCTGAAAGACCAGGCGGGGATCATAGCTGTAAAATTTATAGTCCAGCACATCCCGCACAGGATTGCCATTGATGCTAACCAGCAGTTCTCCGGGCCGGATGCCGCAGCGCTCCGCCGGACTGCCTGGATCTATATGGACGATCTTTGCCGCCATCTGCGCCCCTCCTCCTTAAAATGAAAAAGGTAGAGAAGATAACCTTCTCTACCTTTTGTCTGTTGCTTCGTTACGCCTCAGTTACCTTAACAACCTCACGGCCGTCATAAGTACCGCAAGCCTTGCACATTCTGTGAGCGAGTTTGAACTCACCGCACTTCGGGCACTTTACCATGGCCGGCATAGAAAGCTTCCAGTGGGAATTACGTCTCTTATCACGTCTAGCCTTGGATATTTTGTTCTTAGGTACTGCCATTGTGTGACACCTCCTCAATCTATAGCAAATTCTTTACCTACTGTATCATGAACGGCCGGAGCCGATTCAATCTAATTTTCGTCCTTTTTGAGAAGCGTTTGCAGGATTGTCAAGCGATCATCTATCTCAAATGTGCTGCAGCCGCAAGAACCCTCATTGAGATTCTTTCCACACTTAGAGCACAGACCCTTGCAGTCCTCCCGGCAAAGATAGGTCATATCCACCTGCAAAATGAGAGCGGGAATAAAAACATCATCCAGCTCCACCTCTTCGCCTTGGATCACGAAGACCTCGTCCTCTTCCCGGGCATTCTCATGCCGGGCCAGGATCACGGATTCCTCCGCCCGGACGGGAATTAACAAAGGCTTTGCACAGCGGGCGCAGCTGGTACTGTAAACCGCTTCCGCCACACCCTCCGCCTTGAGGACGCCCAGGTGATTTACGATCTGACCGGAGATCTTAGCCCCATCCTGAAAAGGATAGCTGCCATACAGCTCTACATCCGCAAGATCCGCTTCATAGGAAAAGGGAATGCTTTCGCCATAAGCTCCGATAATTCTTTTCAAATTCATTTTCATATCATAATCACCGACGATACATCACCTAGTATACTCCCAAAGATATTTCCCTGTCAAGTAAAAATATCTTCAAACCAATTCAAGTTATTATAGCACAAGGAGACTTCTTTTGTACAGAGGTATTTTCCCCTTTTGCAAAATTTTCCTCCGCAAAGCCTCCAAATTCCTTTCTCCGATTAGGGTCGGGCTTTTGCACGGGACTTGCCCTTTTGACATCTCTGCCTCTTGTGATATAATAGGAGAAAGTTTATCCGTCCATCGAGGAAACACCATGCGGGAATTTACCATTACTAAAAATGACAGCGGTCAGCGTCTCAATAAATTTATAGAAAAGGCGGTGCCGGGCCTGCCCCCGGGCCTGATGCACAAATACATCCGTCTCAAGCGCATTAAGCGCAACGGCAAGCGGACGGAATTTGCCTGCCGCCTGGAGGAAGGGGACGTTCTGCAGCTTTATATCAACGACGAATTTTTTGAAAAGCCGGATGAGGACACGGCCTATCAAAAAATACAACCCAACCTTTCCATTCTTTACGAGGACAAGCATATCATGCTTGTGGACAAAAAACCGGGCATGGTGGTTCACGCCGATGATACCGGAGAGATTCACACCCTGATAAACCATATCAAGGCTTATCTCTTCACCTCCGGCCAGTGGGATCCAAATGCAGAAAATTCCTTCATCCCTTCCCTGTGCAACCGAATCGACCGGAACACCGGTGGCATCGTGATCGCCGCTAAGGATGCGGAAAGCCTGCGCATTATGAATGAGAAAATCAAAAATCACCAGATCACCAAACGCTATCTTTGCCTGGTTCACGGCAAATTAACGCCCCCCAGCGGCAAGATCCAGGCCAGCATTTTTAAAGACAGCAAGCAAAACCGGGTGACAGTTTCTCAAAAGCCGGTGAAAGGCTCCAAAAGTGCCGTTACTCATTACCGGACCCTGGCCAAAAACGATACGCTCTCTCTGGTGGAATGTACTCTGGAAACCGGCCGCACCCACCAAATCCGTGCCCATATGGCCTATTTGGGTCATCCCCTGGTGGGAGACGGCAAATACGGCAGCAATACGCAAAACCACGGCCTGCGGTATCAGGCTCTGTATTCCTATCAGGTCACCTTTGATTTTCCCACCGAGGCTGGCTGTCTCAGCTACCTGCGGGGCAAAACCTTTCAGGTTCGGGATATCCCCTTTGTCACAAAGCTGGGCTGGCAGGCAGCCATCCCGCAAAAATAGAAAATCTGTCGAAAAACCGCAGTTTTTCGACAGATTTTTTTATCCTTTTTTTCTCTTGCTGGCAATATCCGCCGCTGCGGTAAACAGCACGTCGGTAGAGGAGTTCAGAGCCGTCTCGCAGGAATCCTGAATTACGCCCACTACAAAGCCCACACCTACCACCTGCATCGCTACATCCGACGGTATCCCGAACAGGCTGCAGGCCAGAGGAATCAGCAGCAAGGAACCGCCAGCCACGCCGGAAGCGCCGCAAGCGCTGACCGCTGACAGGAAGCTTAAAATGATGGCCGTAGGGATATCTACTTGAATGCCCAGGGTGTGGACAGCGGCCAAGGTCAAGGTAGCAATGGTCACAGATCCGCCTGCCATATTGATGGTAGCCCCCAGAGGAATGGAAATGGAATAGGTGTCCTTATCCAGCCCCAGCTTTTCACACAGCTCCATATTCACCGGGATGTTAGCCGCTGAGCTTCTAGTAAAGAAAGCGGTCATCCCACTTTCCTTAAGGCAGCGGAATACCAGCGGATAGGGATTTTGTCTGGTTTTCACATAAACGATTATAGGATTGAGTACCAGCGCCACAAAAATCATCACGCCCACCAGCAAAATAATCAGCTGACCATAATTGAGCAGGCTTTTCAGTCCATTTTCCGAAATGGCGCTGAACACTAGACCCATAACACCCAAGGGTGCCAGCTTGATAATCCAGCGAACCACATGGGCCAGAGCCTGAGACAAATCGGAGATCACATTTTTGGTGTTGTCCGAAGCCCGGCGCAGTACCAAACCCAGAAGCACCGCCCATACCAAAATGCCGATATAATTGGCCTGGGTCAACGCATTTACCGGATTATCTACCACTTTAAGCAGCAGATTTTTCAGCACCTCCACCAAGCCATCCGGCGCCGCCAGATCGGTGGTACTTTCTGCCAGGATCAGATTTACCTGAAAGAGGTAGCTGGCCAGCACCGCTGTCAGACCCGCTAAAAAGGTGCCTATCAGATAAAGAACAATGATGTCCTTCATATTGGTTTTCTGTCCCTTTTTGTGCTGGGACAGGGCGGCCGTCACCAAAAACAGCACCAAAACCGGCGCAATGGCTTTCAACGCTCCTACAAAGAAATCTCCTAAAATAGTGATTCCTGCCAGCTGCTCAGGCCAAAATATAGCCAAAACAACACCGATAATTAGGCCCAGAATGATCTGTTTGACCAGACTGATCCGATTCCATTGAATCCATAAAGCATGTAACATTTTTATCTCCCTCCATAAAATTCTCTATCTTTTTCTTCCAAATAACACCATAGCCGCCATAATCAGCACACAGCCCAGCGCCTGCAGGGGGTGCAGCACCTCATGATAGATCACATAGCCCACGATCTGGGCAATGATTACCTCGCCGGACGCTAAAATACTGGTGGTAGCCGTTCCGATGTATTCCGAAGATTTTACATAAAAGCTATTGCTGATTAGAGTGCAGAAAATCCCCAGCAGCAACATATCCCGCGCGGCTGTCAGGCCGCCATTTCCCAAAAAGACCTGTCCTACCCGGCCAAAGTCCACGAAAAACGCCAGCACAGCCGCCGCCCCTAAAAAGCC
>CAZSBD010000099.1:0-5965 GCA_964605215.1 uncultured Oscillospiraceae bacterium
TGTAAAGGGCAGCCGCCATTTACCCAGATAAACCGCCTGGTAGGGTCGAAACAACATCTGGATGGCCAGGGAATTGGTAATATATCCAATAACGCCGCCTATCAAAGGGCCAATGAAAAATTGTAACATCGCTCTATTTCTCCTTTTTCCACAGCCTGTTCATTTTCTGCCGGATGCGGGCTGCTCTGGCCTGCGCTTCCTCTGGCGCCGGAATCCAGGCATCCTCGACCCGATAGAACACATTTCCTTCCCTGCTGTCCGGAGGCAGGACATCCTTCCGGATCTCCAAAAAGCTGCCGATCTCCCCTTCCATAACCGCCCAGTCTTCTTCCAGCCGGTCTAAAATATATCGTTCCATCTGCTTACCTCTCTGTCTGTATCCGTACCCCAGCCGCTGTGCTGGAAGCCGTCACGGTACCATTTAAATCTGTGCGGTAGATCTCCGCTCCAATGGCTTCCAACCGGGACAAGACTACTTTGGTGGGATGGCCATAGGGATTCTTCGCTCCCACAGAGATCACCGCCGTTTCCGGCCGCACCTGATCCAAAAACGCCCGGCCGGAAGAAGTGGCGGAGCCGTGATGACCTACCTTCAAAACATCTGCCCGCAGGGAATAGCCGCTGCGGCACAAAATGTCTTCTTCCTGCGCGCTGGCATCGCCAGTAAAGAGAAACTGATTCCCTTCATGGGTAAGACGCAGAACAATAGAGTTATCGTTCATATCTTCCTCGCCGTTATTGGCCGTTAAAATAGTGATCCTAGCATTTCCCAAGATAAAGCTGACGCCCGGCTTAGCCTTGGTAACAGCCACGCCAGCCTGTCCGATGGCATTCAGCAGCCTTTCAAAGGAGGCAGTGGTGTGGACGCAGTCTGTCATAATCATCTGCCGCACCTGAAAGTTCTCCAGCACCGCCGCCATGCTGCCGATATGATCCGCATGGGGATGGGTGGCCAACAAAACGTCCAGGGCAGTAATGCCCCGCTCCTGCAAATAGGCGAGAATCTTCTCTTCACTTTGGGCGGTACCGGCGTCAATGAGCATGGTCTTGTCCCCATCCCGAATCAGCATGCTGTCCCCCTGACCAATGTCCAGATAATGCACCGATAAGGTGCTGCTTTGGGGACTGGTATAAAGCGTAAGACGGGTAGCCTGCTGCACATCTGTCGCGCCCTGAAGCACCAGACGTTCACACAGGGTAGCCTGTCCCCCTTTCAGCTTTTGCTTCAGGGCTTCATACGCTGTGCGGGCCGCGTCGCCCCGGGTCATTTCACTCCGAGTCAGCTCCAGATCCATCCCCAGCTGGACGGCATAGGAAAGAGCGTTTTGCCAGAAAAAATCCTCTCCCGCCCCGTCCTCATAGCCCAAAGCTCGCAGGATAAAGGTCAAAAACTGATCCGCCGTTACAGTCTCCGCCGCGCCTAAGCGATCCGGGGAAACGCCGTAGGTCAGCCCCTTTTGATAAGCATAGCCTATATAATTCTCGGCCCAGGCGTCCACATCCGTAAAAGGACTGCTCCAAGCCGAAGCTTTCGCTTCCTCTTCCTTTCCCAGCAGGCGCAGCATCAAAACCACGGCTTCCTCCCGGCTCAGCTCCCGCTTGAGAGAAAATTCCGGTCCGCCATGCAGATTGACGCCGGTACCCTGGAACAAGCCCAACAGATATAAATTTTCCGCAGCTACTGCCGCCGGGTCCGCCGCCGCCCAAACCGGCGGCGTCATGGAAAGAAGCACAGCCGCTGTCAGTACAGCCGCCGCCCATCTTTTTAGCAATTTCACAAAGGGTCTCCTTCCCGGTTATTTTCGCCTATGGCAAATCGTATAGAAAAAAGAGGTGACGGTGATGCCCAGACAAAGGAGCAGGCAGATGAAGAACTTGCCATCCAAAAAGCTGCCATAAACCACAACAGCCGCTCCAATAATAGCCAAAATCGGACACCAGACACCCCGAAAAACGCTTTTCACCTTTTTTTGCCCATGCCATAGCATTACTTTACCATATAAAATCACATAAAACAAATAATTCATAGCCACAGATATTTCAGAAATGTCCGAATTTGCCAGCATGCCTGTGCTTTTCAGAACATAATGTATGAAAAACCAAAACACACACACGGCCAAAGCAAAATAAGCGGCATGCACCGGCGCCCGGTTCTTGCCCTGGGTCTGGGATAAATAAGCAGACGCCGGGAACCGGCCCTGTTCCAATGCCAGAGAATACGGCAGCCGCAGCATACCCATAATCAAACCGTTCACCGTACCCATCACGGAAATGATGACAAACACCAAAACCGCCGACGCCCCCAGCCGGCCAAAAAGCTGACCTGCCGCCAAATACACATGGGCGTCTCCATGAGCCGCCACCTCCGCCGCTCCCAAATAGCGGGAAATGCCGACAAAATACGCCAGATACATAGTCAAAATAATCAGCGGCCCTAAAATGAGCGCCCGGGGCAAATCCCGCTTGGGCTGCCGCATATCTCCAGAAATGGAAGTGGCCACAATCCAGCCGTCGTAGGAAAAAGCCACGGCTCCAATACCGCTGAGCCAGTTTTCCTCATGGCTTAAAAAAACAGGCGTGCTGTCCACTGGGATAAAGGGATCTCCCTTTACGGCACCAAATATGGCAATCAAAATCAGAGGAATCAGCTTAATCACTGTGGTAAGCCGCTGAAAACTACCGCCAAACCGGGGGTGCCATGTATTGTACCAAAAGCACAGAGCCATAAAGCCGAAGCCCAGCAGCATCTCACCGCCCAGGGACAACCCCCAGCCAAACAAAAGATTGGCATAGATTCCAATCACAGACGCCACCACCACAATCATAGCCGGATAATAAATAAAGACCTGAAACCAGCCCAGGGCGTTTCCAAAAAGAGGATGGATAAATTCTGTACCGTATGCGATCACCCCGCCTGGCCGGTCGCACTGGCTGGCCATTTCCCCTATGGTCAGGCCGCCAAAAACAATGGCAAAGGCTCCCAGTAAAAACAGGACAGCCCCGTGAAAAATACTGCCCCCTGTCAGGAGCAGGATGTCATCCGCCTTAAAAAAAATTCCTGAGCCAATGCAGATGCCCACGATCATAGACACCGCCGTCATCAGCCCATAGCCTTGTTGATTTCTCAAATTCAAAATACATCACCCTATACAAAGTATTTGTATGGGACATTAAAAAATGCGTTTGAATTTTGTCACATCCTAGGTTTTATCCTTTTGATAGATGAAAATGCCAAATTCCAAACCGGTGGTCAGCTGATCGTAAGCTTTTAGCTTGGCCTGATCCTTTTCTCCGGTTTTATAATAATAAGGAGTCATCTGGAACAAATTGCAAATATCCTGCTGGGTTTTGAGGGTAATTTTCGTGCGGACATCCCGGCGGCCTATCAAGGTCAGGCCCGGCACCACAGGCGGCGCAACCTCGTTGCGGTAGGGTCTATCGTAAACCGCCTCCTTCAAACCCATCAGGTGATCCTCCAAGGGCAACACTGTCAGCAAACAGCCTCCTTTTTTCAGCACCCGGCTAAACTCCTCGCCGCAAAACGGCGCAAAAACATGAATCACCCCGTCAAACCATTCCGTTGGAACAGGCAGATGAAAGATACTGCCCACCGCCAAAGAAAGATTCCGGTTTCGCTTGGCTGCCAGTTGCAGAGCATTTTTGGAAATATCTACACCGGAAAGGGAAACAGCCTTTCCCCTTTGGGTCAAAAAGCGATAGACCCCGTCTGTATACCAGCACTCACCGCAGCCGGCATCCAGCACCCGGCATACTTTTGGCAGCAGCTGATTCAGCTCCTGGCACAGCGCATCCAGCAACGGCTGATAGTAGCCTTGGTTTAAAAAATCCCGACGGGCAGTTACCATGCCCTTGTCATCCCCATGCTGCCTGGCGCCCTTGGGAGAGGACAGCAACAGGTTCACATAACCGCTCTTGGCTAAATCGTAACAATGGCCTTTGGGACAATATAAACTCCTGTCTTTCTGCTTCAGCGCACTGCCGCAGACCGGACAAATAAAATCTTGCATCATTCTTCTAACGCAAACAGCGCCGCCCCCAAGGCGCCGCACAGCTGCGCTTCCTCCTTTACATAAAGCGATACGCCCAGCCGTTCCTCCAGAGCCTGGACTACCCCCTGATTTTTCGCCACGCCGCCAGTCATCATGCAAGCCTCTTCCAGCCCCAATCGACTTACCAAAGACGCAGTCTTAGCGGCAACAGAGTCATTGAGGCCATGGACAATATCCGCCACTGCCTGATTCTGTGCGATGAGAGAAACCACCTCGGATTCCGCAAATACGGTACACATGCTGGAAACGGTCACCTTTTTGTGCCAGTTCAGGCCAGCCTTGCTCATCTCCTCCAGGGAAAGGCCCAGTGTACGGGCCATCATCTCCAGAAAACGGCCTGTCCCAGCGGCACACTTGTCATTCATTACAAAATTTTTCACAGTTCCCTTTTCGTCCAGGCGGATGACCTTGCTGTCCTGGCCGCCGATATCAATAAGGGTTCGCACCTCCGGGTTCAGATAATGAGCGCCCTTGGCGTGGCATGTGATCTCTGTAATGCTTTGATCGCTTTGGCGAATGTGGGATCGGCCATAGCCGGTGGTAACAATACGGCGCAGATCCCCGCGGGTCAGCCCCGCCTGCTCCTGGGCCTGTGCCAGAGCTTTTTCCGCTCCCGCGTCCGCTCCCGCGCCTGTGGGTACAATGACGGCGGCGCAGATCTTGCCCTGTTCATCCAAAATTACCACATCTGTACTGGAAGATCCGCTGTCCACACCAGCGGCGTATGATTTTCCTGCCAAGCTTTTTCCCTCCTTTTTTTGAGGCTCCACTCCCATAAGACTTTCCGCGAACGCATCCAACCGGGTCAGCAGCTGACCCTGGCTTTGGGTGGTATAGTCCGATTGCAGCTTCAAAAGGGGCAGGTCTGTTTCCCGCCGGATTTCCTCATATTCAAAGCCATAATAATCACAGAACTGAATGGTATGGTACACAATGCCCTGAAGATCCGGGCGGCAATACAGCGGCCGCCGTCCCGCCGGATCTCCCATCCTCTGGCATGGCAGCTGCCGCAGCAGGCTGTGGGCATAGTCCTCCCAAAAGCCTTCCTCAGCCTCTTCCCCGGGCTTCCAATCCAGGCTTCGGCTGCCGGTGCATGTCAAATTTTCCACCGGATAAGGCAGCCGCTTGCCCATTTCTTCCTCCAGAGCTTTCCCCACTCTCGCCCCTAAAATGGCAATATGGGGCTGCTTCACCGGGGGCTTTTCCGCAAAGGCGGCAGCAAACCGGTGAAAATCCCATGGAATACCGCTGTAAGCTTGGTAATCCTGAACCAGCCGTTTCAGCTCCCCTGTGAGCCGCTGACGGCCGCAGCCTGCCCGTTCATAGGGCAGATCCATCAAAAAGAGAAACTTACATTTCCCGCTGTGGGCGATCACGTCATAAGCCCGGCGAATGGCATCGCAGCAGTTAACCAGCACCAGCTCGGTCACCTGTCCGGTGAGCGCCGCCTGGATCACCGCTTTGCCAAAGCCACACAGGTTCGGATGGGCCGCTCCTTCTGCCCCATCCAAGTTTTCCGGCATCTCTTCCAAAACCTGCAGCTGCTGCCCAAAACCGGCCAGCAGCTCTACAGGCGTATATTTGCAAACATAATCTATCATACCTTCCCCTTTTCCAGCATTTCCACAAAGGCGCCCAGCCGGGTCTTGACCTGACCATCACTGCTGTTTTTCGGGTCGCAGCCATCCCCGTCCAAAACCAGGGTGGGGATGCCCGCCTCCTCCAGAGCAGACTTGACCACCTGAGCAGATCCTAAGGTCTCCTTACAGCCCCAGTGACAGAAATACACAGCGCCATCCACCCCAATTTCCCGCGCCATTTGCAGCGCCATTTGGATACGGTGATCCGCCGGCCCGTTAAAGCCGGAATAAACCAGCCGACGAGCCATAAATTCA
>CAZSBD010000100.1:0-5776 GCA_964605215.1 uncultured Oscillospiraceae bacterium
ATCCAACACCTGAGCCGCATGCTCCAAGGCCATATCGTCCTTATCCACACACACAAGCCTGCCTGCCGGAGAAAGCCGCTTTAAAATCTGCCCGGAATGACCAGCGCCGCCTAAAGTAGCATCCACATAGACTCCATCCGGCTGAATGGCCAGCTGCTCCAGACATTCCGCCAGCAGAATCGAAATATGATGAAATTCCATTAAAATCCAAGTTCCTCCATTGCGGCAGAGATTTCCGCCTCTTCTAATTGTTCCCTATAGGCGATCCATTTATCCCTGGACCAAATCTCCGCTCTGCCGGAAACGCCGATGACAACGGCTTCCTTGGAAAGCCCGGCAAACTGCCGAAGCTCCTGAGGCAGTAAAATACGACCGTGGCTGTCTAACGTCATTTCCTGGGCGGAAGAGAGAAAAAATCGCTGCAGACCCTTGGATTTTCCCATGGGCAGAGCATTGATCTTGTCTTCCAGTTGTTTCCAGGTTGACTGCGGATAGACAAAAATGCAGGCGTCCAGCCCCTGGGTAACGGTAAAAGTCTCCCCCAACTCCTCCCGAAACTTAGGCGGAATGGTAATTCGGCCCTTGGCATCAATTGCATATTCGTATGTACCAATCAATTCCAAGCACCCCTTCCCTAGGAATTCTGCACACTTTTGCACACAACTTCCCACTTTTGTTCTATTATACCGCCTGCCCCTAAAAAAAGCAACACCTGACCAGGATTTTTTATATTTTCCCCCCTTGCAGATTCCCGTCATTTTTATATTTTTTGATGAAAATCACATTTTTATAATGCTTTTCTAATTTTTCCCTTTCCCTCTTACTCATCTTATATTTTTTAAACAAAAAAAGGTTCCTTTCGGAACCTTTTTCTATCCTTACATTTTAATCCTCGGGTACGGGAGATTTGACATGGCTTTCCGCCGCTTCGGACAAAGCCCGGAAGCGCTGACGAATCTTTTTAATCTCCTCCAAAGATAGCGTCACGTTTTCCTCTGTGCGCTTAAGGGTTTCCTCGCAGTATTCGTTAGCCGCCCGGCGCAGCTCTCTCGCCTGAATCTGAGCGTTACCCAAAATCTCTGCCGCCTTGTGCTTGGCCTCCGCCACCAGCTGATCTTCGTTGATCATTTCACGAACCTTCGCTTCCGCCTGGCTGCGCAGAGCTTCTGCCTCCCGCCTGCCTGCCGCGATAACCTCGTTGCGCTTATCCACAATATCCTTGGCCATTTTTAAATCAGAGGGCAGATTTGCCCGAATCTCATCCAAAATATCCAGAATCTTTTCCTGCTCAATAAGACATTTGCCGCCGCTCAGGGGCAAGCTGGTTGCGTCCTGAACATTCTCATACAAAGTGTCAATCAATTCTTCCAAGCTTGCACTCATTTGTTACCGACCTCCCGTGTTGAATTTATTGATAATATCCTGATAAATTTCATCGCTGACAAAGCCGGAAATATCTCCACCCATCAAAGCGATTTCCTTTACGATGCTGGAACTCAAATACATATACTGGGCGCTGGTCGTCAAAAACACGGTATCCACATCCGGATTCAGCTTTCGGTTGGCCAGAGCCATCTGGAATTCATATTCAAAATCCGAAACCGCCCGCAGGCCCTTGACAATGGCGCAGGCTCCCTTTTCTCTGGCATAATCCGCCAAAAGGCCGCCAAAAAAGTCAATTTCCACATTGGGAAGATGCTTGGTGATCCGCTTGAGAAAGCTGACCTTTTCTTCCTTGCTGAACATACTTTTCTTACTAGTATTGACCATCACCACAACGATCAGCTTGTCATACAGACGAGACGCCCGTTCGATTACATCCAAGTGCCCCATGGTTGCCGGGTCAAAACTGCCCGGATAAATCCCGATTCTCATAGTTTTCTGCCCCTGTCTAACTTCATCAGTTGAATTGTCCCATAACGATAAATCTTCCGGACCGCAAACCCTTCCGGTACCTGAACCTCATCTTCCACGTTACTCTCGCATATTATTATACCATCAGAATCCAAAATGTCAAACTTCTCAACAATTTTCAATGCATTATTTAACACTTTTCCTCCATATGGCGGGTCTAAAAAGAGAATATCAAATTTTTCCCGGCAGCCGGACAGGAAGCTGGCATAATCCGTTTTTCGAATGACCGCTTTGTCCTCTACCCGGGCGGCTTTCACATTTTTCCCGATCACCGCAATGGCCGCCGGCGCATGATCCACAAAAACGCAGCGGGACGCTCCCCGGCTTAAAGCCTCGATGCCCATCTGACCGGTGCCGGCGAACAAATCCAGCACCCGGGCATTATAGACCTGAAACTGCAAAATATTGAATACGGATTCCTTAACCTTATCTGTGGTAGGCCGGGTATCCATGCCCGAAACGGGCAGCAATTTTTTTCCACGGGCACTGCCGCTGATGACTCTCACTCTTCTCTCCTCCTGTAATATGCGTAAATTTCTTCTGCGGTGTTTTGGGGTACCACCTGAGCCAGCTCCTGAACCGACGCTTCCCGGATCTTTTTCACGCTCTTAAACACCCGCAGCAGGGCGTTGCGCCTTTTTTCCCCTACCCCTGGGATGTCATCCAGAGTGGAATGGCGGCTCTTTTTCTGCCGCAGCTGCCGGTGATAGGTGATGGCAAACCGGTGAACCTCCTCCTGGATTGTGCCCACCAGGGCAAAAACAGAGGGAACGGCGGAAATACCGATCTCCCGCCCCTCCGGCGTAATCAGCGCCCGGGTACGGTGCTTATCGTTTTTCACCATGCCAAAAACCGGGGTGGTCACCCCAAAGCTGTCCAACACCTTTTTGGCGATTTTTACATGACCCAAACCGCCATCCATTAAAAAGGCAGAAGGAAGGGGACAGAATTTTGGATCCCCGTCCTTATAATGCTGCAAACGGCGGGTGAGCATCTCCTGTGTGGCCTGATAGTCATCCTGTCCATTGGCCACCGTCTGGATGCGGAAGCGGCGATAGCGGGAACGCTTGGGCTGACCGTTTTCAAAAACCACCATGGAACCAACGGTAGCGTCTCCGGCGGTATTGGAAATATCATAAGCCTCAAAGGTTTTCGGCACAGCCTCCATGCCGGTCATTTCTCCAAAAAGCGCCAAGGTGCGATTGCGCCGCTCTGTCACGGTTTCCACCCTTAAAATCTCTTCTGCCGCGTTCTTCTTGGCCAGAGCCATAATTTCCCGGCGGCGGCCCCGTTGGGGAATGGTCAGCTCTACCTTGCGTCCGGAAATCGCCTCCAGATATTCCTCAATGGCTGTCTCATCTTCCAAAGGGGCAGAAATCAGAATCAGGCCGGGCGCAATGCCCCGCAGCGCGTAATACTGCTTGATATAGCCGGAGAGCACCTCCCCCTCGTCCTTCTGGGTCACTCCCTCCAGGAGCATAAACTCCTTATCCAGCAGGTTGCCTTTAATATAATGAAGAACCACAATGCACCCCTTGGTCTCTCCCTGTACAAAGGCAATGGCGTCCAGATCGGAAAAACCGCTGGCCACCACCTTCTGTTTTTCTCCAGCCCGGCAGACCGCCCGCATCTTGTCCCGATACATGGCTGCCTTTTCAAATTCCAGGTTTTCCGAGCAGGCCTCCATCTTTTTTTCCAGCTCTTGAGCCAGAGGCTCAAAGTTGCCCTCCAGCATGGTCAAGGCCTGGAAAAATAATTCCCGATAGGCGGCGGAGCCGGGGTCGCCGGTGCAAGGCGCCACGCATTTGCCCAGATGCTGATTGAGGCATGGCCGCTCCTTGCCAATATCCCGGGGAAAGACCCGGCGGCAGGTTTTCAGTCCCATGGCCTCATTGATGGTGTCAATGGCCGTTTTGGCAGAGCCGCGGCTGGTGTAAGGACCAAAGTAGCGTGCCTTATCCTGTCCCGGCTTAGCAACGATAGAAAATTCCGGGTATTCCTTGGTGATATCCGCTTTAATATAAGGATAACCTTTGCTGTCTTTCAGCAAAATATTGTACTTGGGCTTGTATTTTTTAATCAGGGAATTTTCCAGCATTAACGCTTCAAATTCCGTTTCCGTGATGATAATATCAAAGTCATCGATGTGAGACACCATTTTCAGGGTCTTAGGGGTGTGGCTGGCATCGTTGTGGAAATACTGGGAAACCCGGTTTTTCAGGGCCTTGGCCTTACCCACATAAATTACCTGATGGCTTTTGTCCTTCATAATATAAACGCCAGGCAAAAGGGGCAGATCCAGCACCTTTTCCTTCAGCTCACTTCTCGTCATCCTGCCCCTCCTTTCCAGGGAAAAGAGAAAGCACCGTACAAAACGGTACGGTGCTTCCTGTGATGCCTATGAAAATTAGTCGCTGAAATTGGACGCAACCAGATCTACCAGCGCGTTTACAGCTTCTTCTTCATCCGGGCCGTCTGCAATCAAATTGATCACAGTACCCTTAGTGATACCTAAAGAAAGGATGCCCAACAGGCTCTTCGCATTTACTCTGCGCTCTTCCTTTTCTACCAGGATCGTGCTTTTAAACTCGTTGGATTTCTGAATAAAAAACGTTGCCGGTCTCGCATAAATACCAACCTGATTGGTAACCTGCACTTCTTTTGAATACATATCAACATCGCTCCTACTACAAATCTCGTAATTCCAAATCTCGTATCCAATACAAATTAATCAATAATCATGATACATATATTTTTCCAATTAGTCAATTCAATTTTGCCCTAAAAAAATCAAATTTTACGCAGTTTTTTTGTATAGAAAAACACTTTCCTTAAGTAAAACAAATATCTTATCGAATTTTTAGAAAAATTGTACAAGGATAAGGGGACTTTTTTACATTTCTTTCCTTTATTTAAATTCCACTACCGTAACGCCCATTTCCCCCTCGCCAAACTGGCCGTTGCGCACGGTTTTGATCCGTTTATTGGGCTTCAAATGCTGCTGAATCGCTGCCCGGAGCACGCCGGTCCCCTTACCGTGAATAATGGTCACCGTATTCAGCCCTGCCATCAGAGCCTGAGAGATAAACTGATCCACCTCCAAAATGGCTTCCTCTGCGCACAAGCCCCGAACATCTATCTCGCTTTTGGCAGCGGTTTTGCGAAGCTCTGCCACGCCGCCGGGGGCGGTGTGATACACCTTGCCTTGGGGCTTTTTCGCCGCCTGCCGGGGTTTGTAGCGGATCTCGTTTTCCTTGACGCTCATCTTCAAAATGCCCGCCTGAACCAGCACATTGCCGTCCTTATCCCGGGGGTTCAGAACCGTAGCGGAAACGCCTACGTTAATCAGCTCCACTTCATCTCCTGCCTGAAAGGCTCGGACTTCATCCTGAGGCACAAATTTCTTTTCCTTCTTACCCCGGATATTTTTCTCTGTCTGGGCGATCGCGCCGCGCAGCATAGATTTAGCCGCTGCCAGATTCTGCTCCGCTGCGTTTTTCCTGGCCTTTTTCTTCAGATCATCCAGCTCCAGGAAAACGGTTTCCGCCGTCATCCGGGCATCTTTCAGAATATTCTCCGCTTTCTGCCGAGCCTGAGCCAGCAGCCGGTCGCTTTCATCCTCCGTCTTGTCCTTCATATTGGAAATCTTGTCTTTTTCCGACTGAGCTGTCCGGCGCATCCGATCCGCTTCCGCCTTGTATTTTTCCAGCATCTGCCGTTCCTGCTCCAAAGTCGCCAGCACATCTTCAAACCGGGCATCTTCTGTGGAAAGCTGCTCCTTCGCCCGGTCAATGATGCTTTCCGGCAGGCCCAGCTTGGCGCTGATGGCAAAGGCATTGGATTTGCCGGGAATGCCGGTTTT
>CAZSBD010000101.1:0-5737 GCA_964605215.1 uncultured Oscillospiraceae bacterium
TATGCTTTTTGGAGGCATTTTAATAGTTCATGAAAAAGAATCAAGGAAATTCTGCTAAATCCAACAAAGGGAAAAAGAATCCTGTCAAATGGGTACTGACCGTTACAGCCCTGAGCTTTTTATTTTCCGTTCTGATGTCCTACGCATCTTCCGAGGCGCTGAAGAACGTTAATAATTTTTGGGCTTTTTTTATTTTGCTTTTATTTATTTGGATCGGTATTCTGTTTGATGTGATCGGTATCGCGGCGGCTTCTGGAGATGAAAAACAGTTTCATTCCATGGCGGCCCGCAAAGTCCCTGGTTCCCGAGAGGTCATTTGGATGCTCCATAATGCGGAAAAGGTTACTAGTATCTGTAATGATGTCATCGGCGATATTTCCGGGATTATTTCCGGTGCCACAGGCGCCATTATCATTGCTGGCATTATTCAAAACCTTCATAACTTTTGGGCTACCGTGGTTCAACTGGTCATTACTGGCTGTATTGCAGCCATGACCATTGGCGGTAAGGCGGCAGGCAAAGGCTTTGGCATATGTTACAGCAATAAAATTTTATTCGCAGTCGGTAAAATCATCCATGTTTTGCCTTTTGTGAAAATCAATAAGTAGGAACTATGATGAAAGACTATGGAATTTTGGAATTGGTAGATCAGCCATCTGATTTAAAAAATTTGACAGAGGATCAGCTGAAGGAATTGTGCCAAAGCCTGCGGGAATTTATTTTGGATCATGTTTCTCGAACAGGGGGACATTTGGCTTCCAATTTGGGTATGGTAGAGGTTTCTGTGGCTTTGGAAAAAGTATTTGACAGCAGCAGGGATCGAATTGTTTTTGATGTTGGTCATCAGAGCTATGTCCATAAAATCTTAACAGGCCGGAAAGAACGCTTTGGCACACTGCGAACCTTAGGCGGCATTTCCGGCTTTCCTTATCCACCGGAAAGTCCGGCGGATGCCAGTGTTTCCGGCCATGCTTCTGTATCTGTGTCCGTAGCGCTTGGTATGGCACGGGCGCGAACGCTGGCTCGGGATCACTATCAGGTAGTAGCGGTGATTGGAGACGGCGCTTTGACCGGTGGTATGGCCTATGAGGCATTAAATAATGCTGGAGCCAGCGGTGAGCCGCTGATTGTAATCCTCAATGACAATAATATGTCCATCGCAAAAAATGTAGGGGCTATGTCCAAGCATTTGGCGAAGCTGCGGGTCAGCCCGGAATATTTGCAGGCCAAAACGAATGTCCATCGAGTTTTGGATCGTTCGTCGCTGGGTAAGATGCTGGCGTCCTGTATTTCCAAGATGAAAAATTTATGCAAGACGGCATGGCTGCCTACAACCCTTTCTATGTTTGAGCAAATGGGTTTTACCTACTTAGGCCCAGCAGATGGTCACGATATACAGACAGTATGTGAGTTATTGGAACTTGCTAAAAGTATGCAAAGGCCGGTCTTGATTCATTTAATGACGCAAAAAGGAAAAGGCTATTCCTTTTCGGAGATTAGTCCGGACAAGTACCATGGCGTATCTCAATTTGATGTTAAAACTGGACAGGTTTTAAAGCCGTCTGGGTCTAGCTTTTCTAAGGTCTTTGGAGAAGAGCTTTGTCGTCTGGCCCAGAATGACAAAAGAATTTGTGCTATCACAGCAGCGATGCAATCCGGTACTGGCTTAAACGACTTTGCCGAGCAATATCCTACCCGTTTTTTCGATGTAGGCATTGCTGAAGAACATGCTGTAGCGATGGCGGCAGGAATGGCAAAGCAAGGCAGCAAACCGGTATGCGCTATTTATTCTACTTTTTTACAGCGTGCCTACGATCAGTTGATTCATGATATTGCCATCGAAGGTATTGACGTGGTGTTAGCTGTGGATCGGGCAGGTATTGTTGGTGCGGATGGAGCTACCCATAACGGCGTATTTGATGTAGGCTATCTTCGTCAGATCCCTGGCTTTATCCTTCTTGCGCCTTCTAATTTTGAGGAACTGCGTACGATGATGACCCAGGCTCTGTATAAAATCAAAGGCCCAGCGGCCATTCGCTTCCCACGAGGAGGGGAGGGAGCTTTTCGAGAAAATACTGCGGCAGAAAAAGCCGTCGTTCTGCAGCAAGGATCGGATTTGACCTTACTTTCTTATGGTATTTTAACCAATGAGGTTTTAAAAGCAGCTAAGAAGCTGGAGCAATCCGGCTTGTCGGTTTGCGTAATCAAGTTTAATCGGTTGGATGATTTTATGACGGAGGCCGTATTAAAGGCGCTGACGCAAACCAAACGATTGATTGTTGTGGAGGATGTGATCCACGAAGGCTGTCTGGGACAGAAGATCGCAGAAGAAGCCTTGGAGCGTTCTATTTATTTTTCTTATTTTCGTTTACTAAATACAGGGGATCGTTTTATGCCGCCTGGGAAGGTATCAGAGATTTGGCACATTTGCGGAATCGATGCGGAAGGAATTATACAAGCAGGTCGGGAGGCAATGCAGATTGAGTAAGAAAAGATTAGATGTAATTTTATTTGAAAGAGGGCTGTGTCCCTCTCGGGAACGGGCAAAGACCACCATTATGAGTGGTCTGGTCTATGTCGATCATCAGAAGGCGGACAAGCCGGGAATGAACGTCAGCGAAGACGCGGAAATTGAAGTGCGGGAGCATGGCAAGGATTTTGTCAGCCGAGGCGGCCATAAAATCGAAAAGGCTCTGAACTATTTTCAGATTGATCCTAAGGGCTTATGCTGTATGGATGTAGGGGCTTCCACCGGTGGTTTTACCGATTGCCTGTTAAAGAGAGGAGCGGTTAAGGTTTATTCCATTGATGTGGGTTATGGGCAGCTGGCCTGGTCTCTGCGTCAGGATGAGCGAGTTGTATGTATGGAGCGTACAAATATCCGTTATGTGACACCGGAACAAATTCCGGATACACCACAGTTGGCAGTGATTGATGTCTCTTTTATTTCTCTTAAGCTGGTATTGCCGGCTGTCAGCGCGATTTTAGCTAAAGATGGCCGGATTGCTTCTTTGATTAAGCCTCAGTTTGAGGCAGGACGAGGCAAGGTGGGTAAAAAAGGAGTGGTTCGCGACCCGGCAGTTCACTTGGAAGTTTTGCAAAATTTCATAGAAAATGCCCATGCATCCGGTTTGCATGTTTATGATGTGACCTATTCTCCCATTAAAGGGCCGGAAGGCAATATCGAATTTTTAGGCTATATGGGCTTTGAAGGGGAAGATAAAGAGCTTGACCTGATGCAGATCGTTAAGGATGCCCATATGGAATTGGAAAAGTAACTGAGGGTAAGCCGATGAAAAAAATTATGCTCTATCCTAATATTCAGAAAAAAAATGTGGTTTGCGAGTTGGAGGCCATTTGTGAGATTTTGCGGCCAGAAGCTCAGATTTTGGCACCGGAGTGGGCGAGAGAGGTCTTTTTGCCTCAGCAGGATGTATGCTTTTTGCCGGAGGAAGACTGTGCAGAGCAAGCGGATTTTATTGTAACTCTGGGTGGTGACGGCACCATTTTACGGGTGGCTCCGTTGGCCTGTGTACATAAAGTGCCGGTTCTGGGCATTAACTTTGGCCACTTAGGCTTTATGACAGATTTAGAGCAGCGGGATATTCCAAAACTGGAAAAAATCTTGCAGGATGATTATGCCATTGAAGAACGTATGATGCTGGATATTACAGTTCATCGTCATGGAAAGGTGGTTTATCACGATCTGGCTCTTAACGAGGCTGTGGTCACCAATGGTGTTTATTTTAATAAAACCATTCAGATTCATTTGCGGGCAGACGGTATTCCGGTGATTGCTACTCGCGGTGATGGGGTTATTATCGCTACGCCCACCGGCTCCACGGCCTATTCCCTGTCTGCCGGTGGTCCAGTGATTGAGCCTACGGCAGAAAATATTGTTGTTACCCCCTTATGTTCCCATGCTATGCGGGTATCCTCTTATGTATTTTCTTCCGATCGCATCATTCATGTAGAAGCGTCTACTTACGAGGGAAAACCTGCTTTCCTGGCGGTTGACGGCAACCAGGGGACGGAGATCCTGCCAACGGATGTGGTGCAGATCAAGCAGGCACCCCAGCGGATGCAGTTGATCCGAGTGAGAGGACGAAGCGTTTATCGCATTTTAAGTGAAAAACTGTCAGACAGAGGAGCATCCAGATGAAATTTCAGAGACAGGCAAAAATATTGGATATTATCGAAAATGACGAGATTGAGACCCAGGAAGAGCTTTCTGAAAAGCTACGAATGCTGGGTTATGATACTACGCAAGCTACAGTTTCCCGGGATATTAAAGAACTGCGCCTGATTAAAATTTTATCTTCCTCTGGTAAATATAAATATGCAGCTGCCGTCAACGAGGTGGAAAACAGCTATGTAAGCAGGTTGCGGAACATTTTTAAGGAATGTGTGATTCATATTGATTCCGCCCAAAATATGGTGGTGATCAAAACATTGCCTGGTTTGGCCGGTGCGGCTGCTATGGCTATCGATTCCATGCGGATCAGGCAGGTGGTAGGCACCATTGCCGGTGATGATACTGTATTTATTGTGATGCGCAGCACGGAGGATGCATTGGATTTCTGTAAGCAGTCTGCTGAGCTTTTAAAATAGAGGAAAAAACTATGCTGGAACTATTACACATTGAAAATATTGCCATTATTGAAAAGGCGGATATTTCCTTTCGATCCGGCTTTTCTGTGCTGACTGGTGAAACCGGAGCTGGTAAATCTATCCTGATTGATGCGATTCAGGCAGTTTTGGGACAGAGGATTCGCCGTGATCTGATCCGAACAGGGGCGAAAAAAGGGTTTGTCAGCGCTGTTTTTTCCCAGCTTTCTCCGGCACTTCTTGGACGGCTGGCGGAGCTGGATCTTTCTCCGGAAAACAATACACTGATTGTCCAGCGGGAAATTTACGCGGATGGAAAAAATAGCTGCCGGGTGAATATGCGGCCGGTAACCACAGCGGTGCTGCGGGATCTGGCTGTCTATCTCATTGATATCCACGGTCAGCATGATGGACAGAAGCTGCTGAATTCCGATTATCATATGGAGTATTTGGATCGATTTTGTGATCTTCAAAAGGAGAAAGACGCCTATGTGCCGGTTTATCAGAAGCTTTTGCAGCTGAAAAAGGAGATCCGTTCTCTGCAGCGAAGTGAACAGGAGAAAAATCAACGATTGGATATGCTGCGGTATCAGGCAGAGGAAATCGGTGCGGCCCGGCTGATTCCTGGGGAAGAAGAAACGCTGACAGAGCGTAAGGCATATTTTGATCACGCGGCTACCCTGGCAGCCAATTTAAATCAAAGCTATTACCTGATGGACGGTACAGAGGATCTGCTGGGCATTGTAGCGGAAATGACCCAGGTGGAAAATAATTTGGAAGAGCTTTCCGACCTTTCTGAGGAACTGCAGAGTGCTTATCAAAAGGCTATGGAACTGCATTATCTGGCAGAGGACTTGTGTAGTCAGATTCTGTTTCTCAAGGATCGCATTGATTTTTCTCCCGAAGAACGGGATCAGGTGGAAGAGCGACTCAGTTTGCTTTCCAAGCTTAAGCGAAAATATGGAGAAAGCAGCGAAGAGATTCTTGCCTATTATGAAAAGATTCAGGCAGAATTAGAGGATTTGGAGGATTCGGACGAAAGGATCCAAACCCTGAGTGAAGCCTACGAGATTACGCTGCAAAAGGCAAAAAAAGCGGCTATTCAGCTGTCCGCCAAGCGGCAGAAAGG
>CAZSBD010000102.1:0-5659 GCA_964605215.1 uncultured Oscillospiraceae bacterium
ATATCAATTTGAGAGTGTGAAAGTTTTTCTGTAAAATAATGTTCAGAAGGTTCTTCTATGATAAAATAATAAAATCATAGGAGGGCCTTTTATTATGACAAAACAAAGGAAACCTGTACACAAAGTACAAATGACAGAAGGAAAGCGAAATATCATTCATCAGCTTTTGGAGGAATACGATATCCAGACCGCGGAAGACATTCAGGATGCTTTAAAAGATCTTCTGGGAGGAACCATCAAAGAAATGATGGAAGCTGAAATGGATGACCATCTCGGTTATGAAAAGTCTGAACGCTCGAATAACGAAGATTATCGCAACGGTTGCAAGACAAAACGTGTAAACAGCAGTTATGGGCCAATGGAGATTGAAGTACCGCAAGACAGAAGATTAATCTTCAAACCACAAGTAGTGAAAAAGCGTCAAGATATTTCCGATATCGACCAGAAGATTATATCCATGTATGCCAAAGGTCAGGTCTACGGCGAACTCTGTATTATATATGAAGGGCGGCTGCCGGAATAGATTCAACGCACCTGAAAAACAGGCGGAAAAATCCGCCTGCTTTTGACATGCACTTTAGCAACTGCTATATATAAAACAATGGCGAAACGCCTATTTTACAAGCATTTCGCCCATTATTATCATAGAAGAATCTTTTCTTCATAGGCTGGGCTTCTATAACTCTGTAACTCTGTCAGACCCCACTCCCATAACCATGGCCTTTCCCCCCTAATCAGGATGAAACCGCTTTCTTCAACAATTTTGCTTGTCCACTTTTTGACTATTGTCCAGTTACTTCCAAGGTCTTAATTTGTTATTCATGGGGCAAGAAATTTTTATAAATCGTTTTGCCCCTTCACATCTAAAATTATTCCCACTCAATAGTTGCCGGAGGCTTAGAGGTAATATCATACACGATTCGGTTGATGCTTTTAACCTCATTAACAATCCGCACAGAGATCTTATCCAGCACCTCATAGGGAATCCGTGCCCAATCTGCTGTCATAAAGTCAGAGGTAGTCACACCGCGGAGGGCCAAGGTATAATCGTAGGTTCGGCCGTCACCCATAACGCCGACAGAACGCATATTAGTGAGCACGGCAAAATATTGATTGATAGAATAATCCAATCCAGCGTTGGCAATTTCCTCCCGGAAGATCGCATCAGCATCCCGTAGAATATCTGCCTTTTCCTTAGTGATGTCACCGATGATGCGGATAGCCAAACCCGGGCCAGGGAAAGGCTGACGCATAACCAGATACTCCGGCAGACCTAACTCACGACCAAGTTGACGAACTTCATCTTTAAACAGCAGCCGCAGAGGTTCAATGATTTCCTTAAAATCTACAAAATCCGGCAAACCGCCAACATTGTGATGGCTCTTAATGACAGCAGCATCACCAGCACCTGATTCAATTACGTCAGGATAAATGGTACCCTGAACTAAGTAATCCACACAGCCAATTTTCTTGCCTTCTTCCTCAAAGACACGGATAAACTCCTCGCCGATAATCTTACGCTTAGTCTCTGGATCGGAAATGCCAGCCAATTTGTTAAGAAAACGGGCTTCTGCATCTACTCGAATAAAGTGAATATCCCACTTGCCGAAAGCAGCTTCTACTTCATCGCCTTCGTTTTTACGCATCAAACCATGATCCACAAAGACACAGGTTAATTGATTTCCAACCGCTTCTGCCAACAAAGCAGCAGCAACAGAGGAATCTACACCGCCGGAGAGAGCCAGCAGAACCTGCCCATTGCCAACCTTTTCCCGGATAGAAGCGATTGCAGTTTTACAATAATCCTCCATAGTCCAGTCACCCTTAGCCTGACATACTTTGTAAAGGAAATTGCGGAGCATATCCACACCATGAGCGGTATGATTAACCTCCGGATGGTATTGTACGCCATAAAAGCCTCGGGCTTCGTCAGCAATAGCAGCAGTGGGACACATGTCCGTATGGGCTACCAGCCGGAAACCATCCGGCACTTTAGCCATATAATCACCATGGCTCATCCAGGAAACTCCTTCAGTCGGGAGATCCTGGAACAATTTACAGTCTGTATCATAATAGGTGGTTGTTTTGCCGTATTCTCGTGCGGTATCTTCCTGAGCTGCGGTAACCTGACCGCCCAGGGTATGAGCCATCAGCTGACAGCCATAACAAATACCCAGAATCGGAACGCCCCATGTGAAGATCTCAGGATCAACCTTGGGGGAGGACTCCAGATATACGGAATTGGGGCCGCCAGTAAAAATAATACCGATGGGATTCATCGCCTTCAGTTCCGATAGGGGAGTGGCATAAGGCTTAACTTCGCAATATACATTACATTCCCGGATCCTCCGGGCAATCAGCTGATTATACTGACCGCCAAAATCCAAAACTAAGACAAGCTGGTGTTTTTGCATACTTGTATCTCCTTTACAATTTACTTCCTTATTAACTAATTATTATGCCATATTCTAATGTTTCGCGCAAGTATTTTCCAGGGATTCTTTTTCAAACAATTATAAGAGGAATCAGGCTTTTCTATCTTTTTTATAGAATTGGGAATAATTCTATGCCGCTGGGAAAAAATAATTCTATCAATTTATCAAGAAAGGTATGAAAGGATATGAAACAGAAAAAAGCATTTAAGGGGGCAATTTCTACCCTTTTGCTGGGTGTCTTTTTGATGCAGCCTGCTTTTGGATTTTGGGATACGGTGCAAACGGATGGAATTGCTGCCTTTGCAAAAAAGACACAAGCTAGCGAGGAGATCACATTTTCTGCAGAGGATTTTACTTCCCATTTATCTACTGGTGCTAAACTGGATGGTATCATTTTGCAGTCCTTGCCCGATACAAATGCCGGCATCTTAACACTGGATGGCCGGACGCTGATGGAGGGGGAAGGAATCAGCGTTAGTGGCTTAGAGCGAATGGTCTTTACTCCAGAAGCAGAGCAGACGATGGCTTCCTTTTCCTTTACACCGGTTTTCTCTACTAGTACAGATACTGGATCCCAGACTGTAGTAACATTAGCTGTAGGACAGGAAGATAATACGCCGCCTAAAGCCAAGGATGTGACAGCGGAAACCTATGAAAGCATATATATTGAGATCCCCCTGTCTGCCGAGGACGGAGAAGGAGATGCTGTAACCTATCAGATCCTAGATGCGCCTAAACTAGGTACAGCATCTGTTGTTCAGGACAAAATTCAATATACTCCCAATCCTGGCAAAAAAGGGTTAGATCAATTCACCTATGTAGCAACGGACGCAAAAGGAGAATCCTCGCAGCCTGCCAAAGTTTCAGTTCAGATCCGCAAAAATTCTGCCAAAGTGACCTATGCAGACATGGGGCAAAATAGCGCGTATCTTGCGGCATTAAAGCTATCTCAGATGGACATTCTAACCGGAGAAAAGGTAGGAGACAGTTACTTTTTTCAGCCGGATTCTACGGTCAGCCGCAATGAATTTGTTACGATGACAGTTCAGGCTGCAAACCTGGATGTACCAAAAACGGGTGTTACCACCTTTGCAGACGATGAAGAAATCGTTGTTTGGGCGAAACCATATATTAGCGCGGCAGAAAAGGCTGGCTTGATTTCCGGTTATTTGACTCAAAGCGGTGAAAATGTAATGTGCGGCGATCAAGCGATCACTTTGGCAGAGGCTTGTGTGATTATGGAGAATCTACTGGATTTGGATACCGTTACGCCAACAGCTGTTTTTATATCCAGCGCTCCAGTATGGGCGCAAAGTGCCACTGCAGCTTTATGTGAGCATGAAATTCTTCAGCCCGATGAAAAGGGAAATTTAAATCCTAATGAAAGCCTGACAAAAGCGGAAGCTGCCAAGCTTCTATATGCTTCTTTAAATTATATCGATTAAATTGCAGTCTGTAAAATAATATTACTGTACAGGAAAAAGAAAAGACGGTTTTTCAAAAAAGATATGGACCTAAAATCCCGCAATCGAATGAATTCCGATTGCGGGATTTTTGATTTCAAACAGATATGTCTTTAATTTTATGCCTGTACTTTTTAGGCTTTACAGTTTTTTTTCTAAAAGCTATAATATAAGAAAAACGATAGAAAGAGGCAACTTATGCAGATTATCATGCTGGGTACAGGACATGCTCTGGTTACAGAATGCTATAATACTTGCTTTGTTTTAAAGGAAAACAACCGGAATCTTTTAGTCGATGGCGGCGGTGGGAATGCTTTGCTTGGGCAGCTTAAAAGGGCGGGTATTGCCTGGCAGGATATTCGGGAAATTTTTATTACTCATAAGCATGTGGATCATCTTTTGGGAATTTTATGGATGGTTCGGATGATCTGTCAAAGCATGCATAAAGGTAAGTATGAAGGGCAGGCCTGCATTTATGGTCACGCCGAAGTGATCCATCTGCTTTGCAATATGGCAAAGGATTTGCTGCTGGAAAGAGAGACAAAATTTATAGGTGATCGTTTACATTTGATCCCAGTAGAGGATGGAGAGACTCGACAGATTTTGGGTCAGCCTGTTACTTTTTTTGATATGTGTTCCCCTAAGACCAAACAATTTGGTTTCTGTATGATATTACCAGATGGAAAAAAACTGACTTGCTGTGGAGATGAACCATGTTCTTCCGCTGTTTATGATTATGCACACGGAAGCAAATGGCTGCTTCATGAAGCATTCTGTCTATCTGACCAAGCAGATTTTTTTAGACCATATGAGAAGCATCATTCTACAGTAAAAGATGCCTGTCAGTTAGCGGAGACATTGCAGGTAGAAAATTTATTGCTTTACCATACAGAAGATCAAAATTTGAAAAGACGAAAAATTTTGTATACAGAAGAGGGAAAGCAATATTTTCACGGAAAGCTTTGGGTACCAGAGGACTTGGAAAGCCTAACGCTTTAAGTCTTTGGCAGACACTTTTGGCCACGTAAATGATTCACAGCATTAATGCTTATTTCAAAGAGAGAATATCACTGGGGAAGACAAATTCCTGATGCGATGCGCTATGCCGCAGATGGATACACTTTTGATGATAGATATATATTGTTTGAATACCGCTGATGATTTAATAGCCGCTTTTGCGACTGTTTTTCTGATCCTTAATAATTCTGAAGTTTCTCTTGGTTCATAGAAACTGGTTAGGAAATATGCTATGATAAGCAGAGAAATGAAAATGGATTGACAGAAGCGCATGATTGTATTGTTGTAATAGTGCAGAATAGAACTTCAATTCAAGAGTAAAGGAGAGAAGATGAAAGTAAGGCGTGTGATAGCAGGCTTTTTAGCATCATGGATGGTACTGATGACAGCACCGCTGGCTTTGGCAACAGATTCCAGTTATACAGATTATGCAACTCGAGGAGAGGTTGTTGAAATGCTGCTGGCTGCTGCAGATGATTACAATCCCAATGTAGTAGAAAGCGATATTATTAAAGGCCGAGGGAACGGTAGCGGGGATTTGGATAAGAATGCTTTGGTGACCCGGGCAGAAGCCTTTGTCATGCTCAGCCGAGCCTTTGGAACTCTGCCCACACCTAAGGGGGATAATGACAGAAACGGCTATGCTGCTTCCAACTTCACGGATATTCCTTTGTGGGCTAAGCTGGAGTTAGAAAATATCTGGAATTCTAAAATCACAGCCGGCACCTCGCAAACTACTTTTTC
>CAZSBD010000103.1:0-5655 GCA_964605215.1 uncultured Oscillospiraceae bacterium
ACCGTAATCCACACCGATTTTTTGATAATCCTTGGCCTTCGCCCCAAAATAAACCGGCTGACTATTGAAAAGCTCATTCCGGCAGCCAAAGGCTGGCAGCACAGGAAAGCTTTTACCCCGCCGGTCTGTGAGCTTAGTCTCTTCTCTTTGACAGCGGCAGCCGCCATGACTGGAGATCACACAGTTCTCAAAAATCATCAAAGGCAGGTACCCATAAATCAGCAGCTCTGTGGGGATGTGCTTTTGCAAATCCCGAATCTGAGCCAGCCGCAGCTCCATAGATAAGGTCTGCCGTTCCACACCCAGTTCCTGCATCGTAAACAGACTCTGGCTGTTGAAAATGTTAAGGCCATAATCCCCATAGACTGTAAAGCCCATAGACTTTGCAGCGCGGATTTGTCCGAGATTTCCAACTAAAACGCGTGAAATTTCCATTTTTTTCGCCTGTTCTAAAAGGGTTTGGATCTTCTCTTTTTCGCTGTCCATATAGATCCGGGGCATCACCGGGCACAAAGGCATATTCGCCTCCAGTAAAGTCTGAAGCTGTCCCTGCTCCCGCTGTGCCAGTTCTAAAGGGAAATAGAGACAAGCGGGCATTTGACGGCGCATACTGTCTGTCACCTGTTCCAGTGAGCGCACCTGAACGGTATAGCCCCGGAAGCTGCCCTGTCTTGTGCAGACCGGCGGCAGCTCATAGGGCATCTGTCGGCGGGCCGGCGGCTGCTCCTTCAGAATCATCAGCTTCTGAACAGCCTGACGCCGCAGCTGATTGATCTGGGAAGCCCGAACAGAAAGGCCGTCTTCCAGTATAATCTCCGTGTGGCCATTTTTCCATACCGTTCCACCTAATTTTCCCAAATTTTTACAAAGCTCTTCCTTTGTTATCGCCCGATGCAGGGCAGTTTCCGGTTTTTCTCCCTGCACTGTCACCTGATAAGGACCGTCCTGAGCAGTCAAAGTCACCGGCTGATCCCGGCACACTGTCAGCTTCATGGCAAGGGGCACGGTTTTCTGTTCCCGTCCCTCCGCAAAGGTGCGGGCCGTCTCCTGATAAAGCTCCCGGACATGGGCAAGGGGTACTTCTGTTTTGGTGCCGAACATTGCCCGTCCTGTCTTCCCGGTAAAATAACCGTCTGTGAAGCCGTCCCGGGAAAAAACACGCCGCAGAGTATCCAGTTCCTCGGCAGTTGGCTCCCGTTCCTCCCAGAGGACATCCCGATAAATCCGGGCTACGATAGCGGCATATTCCGGCCGCTTCATCCGGCCTTCAATTTTCAGGGACGATACGCCGCTTTGGGCCAGCCGCCGCATATGGGGAAGTAAACTCAAATCCTTAAGGCTAAGGGGATAGCCTTCCTTTTTTTCTCCCGAAAAGCGGTAAGGCAGCCGGCAGGGCTGGGCGCATAGGCCCCGGTTTCCGCTGCGCTGGCCAATGACCGCACTGAAATAACACTGACCGGAATAGCACATGCACAAAGCACCATGGAGAAAAATCTCTGTTTGAATGCCGCAGCGCTCTGTGATGTACCGGATATTTTCCCAAGAAAGTTCCCGGGACAAAACGACCCGGGACATCCCTAATTCTTTTGCCTGCAAAGCCCCATCCAAGGTATGGATCGTCATTTGGGTGGAGCCATGAAGCTCGATATCCGGAAAGCTGCGGCGCAGCACCTGCACAAGCCCTGGATCCTGGACGATTAAAGCATCCGCTCCTGCCTGATATACGGTTTCCACATCCCGCAAAAGCTGGCTGTATTCCCGATCACTGGACAGAGTGTTGACAGTGATATGGGTCTTTACGCCACGTGCCCGGCAATAAGCAATGGCCGCTGAAATTTCTTCTTCCCCAAAATTTTTGGCATTTCTCCTGGCGTTAAACCGGCCAAAGCCCATATAGACAGCGTCTGCTCCGTTCTGCACCGCAGCACGCACGCCCTCCATAGAACCGGCCGGCGCCAAAATTTCCGGTTTGTTCTTCATTTACTTTCCCTGCTTGGCCTGGGCCAGCTCCTTTTTCATTTCATTCAGCTGGGCGCGCAAATTGGAGGCTTCCTCTAAATAATTTTTCATCTGCATTCGCAGATTGTCTGCTGCTTCATTGGCATGGATGCAATCATCTGCAATGTTGCACGCTGCCATAATCACAGACTGCACCGTGGATGCAGACGGATTCTGCCGGCGGATTCGGGTTACCTGCTCATCTACCATATTTCCAATCTTTTTCATATGGCTTTCCTTACTGTCCTCACCGATGACAAAATAAGACTGTCCGGCAACTTTTAGTTCCATTCTTTTCCGCATACCAATTCCTCCTACTCTATCTCTAAAACAAACGATAACGCAAATGCTGATGGTATTCCGACTGGTTTCTTTCTATTGCCCCAGTCATCGGGCTTATATATTGGTTATTATATCATAGTTCTCTCACGGTGAAAATGAATCTTTTCTGAATTTTTACAAAATCTCAGTTTTCCGTCCCCTATATTTATTGTAACCCTTCATAAATTGTGGTAAAATGCAAACAGATTGTTTAAAAAACCGGTTTCATTCCGGTTCATCCAAAGGAGTCTTCTTCTCATGTTAAATA
Source organism: uncultured Oscillospiraceae bacterium (assembly GCA_964605215.1). Taxonomy (GTDB): domain Bacteria; phylum Bacillota; class Clostridia; order Oscillospirales; family Butyricicoccaceae; genus CAZSBD01. Next base: position 2,588 of record CAZSBD010000103.1, read on the forward strand.
TGCAGAAAATCCGCAGAATTGTGGTAAAAGTTGGCACCTCTACCCTTACATATCCTTCCGGCAAGCTGAATATCCGCTGTATTGAGCGGCTAGTCCGCTGTATTTCCGATCTGGAAAACAGGGGATATGAAATGATTTTGGTTTCCTCAGGCGCTATTGGCGTAGGTGCGGCAAAAATGAAGCTGGCCGAACGCCCTAAAGAGCTGCGTCTGAAGCAGGCAGCTGCCGCAGTGGGCCAATGTGAGCTGATGCACATCTATGATAAAATGTTCCTGGAATACGGCAACAACGTAGCCCAGATCCTGCTCACCCGGCACGATATCAGCCAGCCTCAACAACAGGAGCTGATCCACAATACCTTTGACGCTCTTTTGGAAAAACACATTATCCCCATTGTCAATGAAAACGACACCGTGGCCGTAGAGGAAATCGAATTTGTAGATACCTTCGGCGATAACGATACCCTTTCTGCTGAAGTTGCTGTTTTGTGCGGCGCAGATCTTTTACTGGTCTTTACGGACATTGACGGCTTTTACGATGAAGATCCCCGCACCCATACGGATGCCCGCCTGATTCCCGTGGTTTATAAAATCACTGAGGAACTGCGGTCTGTTGCCGGCGGCGCAGGCAGCAAAAACGGAACCGGTGGTATGATGACGAAGCTCAACGCTGCCAAAATCTGTATGGATAAAAACATTCCCATGCGCATTGTCAACGGAGAGCGTCCAGAGATTATTTATGAAATTATGGAAGGCCGAACCCCCGGCACTTTATTTACCAAAAAGGAGAATTTATTATGGAACTGATTGCCATTGCGCAAAATGCGCAGACAGCAAAGTACATTGTCAGCCAACTTTCCTCCGCTGAAAAAAATCAGGCTTTGGCTGCCATTGCCGATGCACTTTTAAGCCACAGCGCAGATATCATTGCCGCAAACCAGATTGATCTGGCAAACGGCTATGAAAAGGGCCTGTCCGACGGTCTTTTGGATCGTCTGACTCTGGATGAAAAGCGAATCGCAGCCAGCGCAGAAGGCGTTCGCCAGGTCATCGCTTTGGAGGATCCAGTGGGTGAGATCACCTCGATGAAGACTCGCCCCAATGGCCTGAAGATTGGCAGTAAGCGGGTACCCCTGGGTGTCATCGGTATTATCTATGAAGCCCGCCCCAATGTCACGGTAGATGCCGCTGTCCTTTGTCTCAAGGCAGGCAACGCTGTCATCTTGCGGGGCGGCAAGGAAGCCATTGAAACCAACATTTGTCTGTGCAATATTATGCGGGATGCCTTGGAAGAGATCGGTTTGCCGGAAGATGCCATTCAGCTGGTGCAGGATACCAGCCGGGACAGCGCAAACCAGATGATGAAGCTGAACGGGCTGATTGACGTCCTCATCCCCCGGGGCGGCGCAGGCTTGATCCGTTCTGTAGTGGAAAACGCGACCGTTCCGGTGATCCAGACCGGCGTGGGCAACTGCCATATTTATGTGGATCAATCTGCAGACCTGAATATGGCTCTTCAAATTCTGGTCAACGCTAAGTGCTCCCGGGTTTCCGTATGCAACGCGGCAGAAAGCCTTTTAGTACATCAGTCCATCGCCCCCACCTTTCTGCCTCTGGCAAAAAAAGCGCTGGATAAAAATAACGTGCGGCTATTCGGCTGTCCCCGCACCTGCGAAATTCTCCACAACGATTTGGATGCTGCTACAGAAGAGGATTATGGCAAGGAATATCTGGACTACGCCATGTCTGTCAAGGTAGTAGATTCCCTGGAGGAAGCCATTGCCCATATCAACCGCTATTCCACCGGACATTCAGAAGCCATCGTCACCTCTAATTATTTTGCCTCTCAGAAGTTTTTAGATCAGGTGGATTCTGCTGTTGTTTATGTCAACGCTTCTACCCGCTTTACCGATGGCTTTGAGTTCGGCTTTGGCGCAGAGATCGGTATTTCCACCCAAAAGCTCCATGCCAGAGGGCCAATGGGACTGACTGCCTTGACCACTAACAAATATGTGATCTATGGAGATGGTCAGATCCGTTGATGGAACAAGAATTTAAATGGCAGGGGGCGCCTCAGCAGCTTTCTTCCTTGTTAAACGCTCTGAACCTGAAGCAACCCGATGAGATCCTTTCTATGTCCGCTGTCTATTACGACACACCAGACGGCCTGCTCTCCCACCAAAAGGCCGGACTGCGTATTCGGCAGGAAAATACAAACAGCATTTGTTGTTTGAAAATTTCTCAGCAAGCGGAAAATGGCCTGTTTCAGCGTCTGGAATACGAGGTACCCGCTTCGGATATTCGGGAGGGGCTAAAAAAGCTGTTGGCTGCCGGTGCGCCGGAAACCCTATGCCGCAGCCTTGGTCAAACTGAGCTGGTGCCTATCTGCCGGACAGATTTTACCCGACAGGCATACTGGTATGAGACGCCGAATTTTACTATGGAGCTTGCCTTTGATCAGGGCTATTTCAATCAGAAAACTCCTTTTTGCGAATGGGAAGCGGAAAGAAAAAGCGGCAGTGCAGAGGCTTTCTGTCATTTTTGCCGCCAGTTTGCAGCCCGTCAAGGTCTGATACCTCAGCCTTTATCCAAACTGGCCCGGGCTTTGGCGGATTGCTGACTCGTTCGTTTTTTATGAAAAACCATTTTTATAAAATCCTGGAGGATTTATATGAAACATTTTAGAAAAGTTTTACTTCTCTTATTGTCCGCCGCTTTGGTTCTCAGCTGTACCGCCTGCGGAAATTCGGACGATGAAAACACAGATATCAAAACGGTTGTCGTTGGCACTAACGCTTCCCACGCCCCTTATGCTTATCATATAACGGTAGACGGCGTGGACACCATTGCCGGTTCTGATATTGATCTGGCGAAAAAGATTGCCGACGAAGCAGGGTATAACCTGGAAATTAAGGACTTTTCCTATGACGAGCTGCTGGAGCAGCTGAATTTGGGCAACTTGGATTTCATTGTGGCTACTATGCCCAACCTAAAGGACAATGAAGATGTGCTGTGCTCCAAATCTTATGGGGAAGATATGCTGACATGCTTGACAACTGGTGCTTCTTA
>CAZSBD010000104.1:0-5644 GCA_964605215.1 uncultured Oscillospiraceae bacterium
TCTGCGAATAGGTTGCCTGCCCGCGCTTTTCCCGCACCAGTTCCTCCACATCCACGTCAATGTTGATATGTGTAACTGGTTTTCTCAGCACTAAGGAACAGACCGTCTCAACATGAAAAGTCCTCGGGAACAAATCATAGGCCTTGCACGCTGCCGCCTGATACCCCTGATCTTCTAAAAGTTTTACATCCCGGGCCATAGTGGCCGGGTCACAAGACACATAAACGATCCGCTTCGGTTCCATTTTCACCATAGCATCTATGGTCATCTGATCAACGCCCTTGCGGGGCGGATCAATGACGATCACATCCGGCTTTTCTCCCTGGATGGCCAATCGGCTGGCCGCCTGGCCTGCATCTGCGCAGAAAAAGTCCACGTTTTCCACCCCGTTAAGTGCCGCATTTTCTCGGGCGTTTTCCACAGCCTGGGGAATCACTTCCACACCAGTCACCTGCCCTGCATGCGCCGCCAAAGCCAGGGTAATGGTTCCTGCCCCGCAGTAGAGATCCACCACTTCTTCCTGCCCTGTCAGCCCGGCAAATTCCACGGCACACTGATATAACTTTTCCGCCTGCGTCCGGTTAACCTGATAAAAGCTCAGAGGTGAAATGCGGAACAGATTACCGCACAGCACATCCTCCAAATAAGGCTGCCCGTATAAGGGTACAATTTTTTCGCCTAAAATCTGATTGCCCGGCTTTTTCTGAATATTCAGTACAATACCAACAATATATGGGCAAGCCGTTGTCAGCTTTTCCACCAGTTGGTCAGATGCCCGCAGGTTGGAGGTGGTGGTCACCAGACACACCAGCACCTGGCCGGTGGCAAATCCGGTGCGGATATATAAATGACGTACCTGACCCTTGCATGTAGTCTCATCATAAGCAGTCACCTGATTTTCATCCATCCACTCCCGTACCAAAGCGGCAATTTCATCTGCCTGAGGACTTTGGATGGCGCAGCGCTGAGTAGGAATAATGTCATGGCTGCGGCTACGATAAAAGCCGGTAACCGCCTTGCCGTCCTTGTCCCGGCCCACTGGATACTGGGCCTTGTTGCGATAGCTGTCCGTCTGCTCCGAGCCTACGATTTCGGACACCTGCAAATCACTATGGGCGATCCGCTGCAATGCGTCCTGTACCTTTTTCTTTTTCAGCCGCAGTTCTTCCTCATAGGTAATGTGCTGATAGCAGCAGCCACCGCAAACCGCTGCTTTATCACAAGCTGGCTGAATACGGTGCTTAGATTTTACGATAATGCGTTCGATCCGGCCGTAGGCCAGTTTACGGTTCACTTTGACAATTTTAATATCACACTGATCGCCTACCGCTCCACCAGGAATAAAAACCACCATACCGTCTATCTTGGCAATGGCTGAACCCTGACCAGTATAGTCCACGATTTCTGCCCGGTAAATTTTATTTTTCTGTAAACTCATAAAAATACTCCTCTGATAAAATATCCTTCAGGTCTGCCAAATCTATGGGAAACAGCTGAGGGCCATCGACATAAGGTGCCAGATCCCCAGCCTGAAATACCAGAATCAACTGCTTTTCCGCCAAATAATAGACAGGCACTTCTTGTAAAATAGCGGCAGCCTGATCTATTCCATCCTTATAAAAATGCACGCTGCTGTTTTGGTTCATCTTTTCCTGGATTTTTTCCAGCAGTATGCCTGTATCTGCCCCTTGCCGGAACAGATCGGAAAACAGGAGATAGGCACCGTTTTCCCGCAAAAAGGTATCTCCATACACCGTAATCCCTTCCTGACTGCCACCAGTATACTGGGTCAGCGTTCGCTGGAGAGAAAGATATGTCTCCGTTTCTCCTGTTACCTGGCACTGATTGTCTATGGTATAGTAAAGAAAGGAATCTTCCTGCTGCTGCCGCTGCTGGGCAGCCTGCTCCGCAAGAGGCCCCTGCCAATCCGCCTGGCTCTGCTGATATAAATTTTCATAATACTGCCGGGTATTTTCTAAAGCCTCCCCAGATAAAATTCCGTCAAAATCCGGTGTCTGCCAGAAAATCTCAATCAGTGTCTCTCCGTCTGTATCCGAAATTTTTTCCTGCCGGGTCGTTATCGCTTCTGATTCTGCCTGGGTGGCGTTTTCCTGCTGCCTTTGTCCGCAGCCTGTAAACAGCATCACTGTCAGCATACATAAGGCCAACAGTTTTTTTCTATGTCCCATATTTTCCACTTGTTCCTTCGCTTTATTATTTTTATTATTATATCACAGGAATGGCTTGGAAAAAACTCCAGAAAAGCATTCCCGTCTTTGTATAAAAAAATCTCCCTGGGACAAACTGTCACCAAGGAGGGATTTTTATGAATCATGAAGAAGAAACCCAGATGGAACTGCCCTTAGGACTGATGCAGGCCATTGCCCATGATACCCGGGCTATGAACGGCTTTTTCAGCCTGGATACCTCTCAGAAAAACCGGATTGTCCGCTATGTGGAGGATTCCCGCACCGGCGATGAAGCCAAAAGCCGAATCGAGGAAATTCAGGGCATGCTGGCCCAGCCGGATATTGAGCGAAAATTTTTCTAAGCCTATGGGGCTGCTGAAACGTTTCGGTAGCCCTGTTTTTTTATGTATGTGATAAAGAACTTTTCGCTTCGCCTTTCGGGAATCCGGCAGTATAGCCTTTTTGACATCCTGCAATATTGGCAGGCAATCCGCCATATAAGTTCCCTCTCCCTATATTTTCTATTTTACCGTCTGGCAGGCTGTTTATCATCTGTCCGCTGATAACTATCATAAAAACCCACAAAAAAAGATCCCCGTAAGGGGATCCTTCAAAATGCAGTTTTAATCCAAATAATCGCCTACGGCGCTGTGGTTGTACTGCTTGATGATCTTTACAAGAATGGAATCATCCGGCTGCACCGTTTCCTCTACGATTTTATGTTTTGTCCGGTTGCGTTCCAAGGTTTTCTTGTAATTTTCCACTTCCTCCCGCACCAATCTGGCTGCGGTATCGTGATCCATATCTTCCTTGAGCATAAAATGAAGGGTTTGGCAAATGCATGCTGCCTGGATCCGTTTCATAGGTTACCTCCCGTAAAATTTTAAAAAATAATGTGTGGCATGCAACTGGATTTACGCAGTTCTGCCACACGTTGTAAGAAAAGTATACTATTTTTTTACAAAAATCTCAAAGGCAGTTTTAAACAAATCCGCTCATGCACGTCTTTGGCCATTTTACCAAGAACTAATCCTGCGCAGCCTCTTCCTCTGCCATTGCCGCGTCCTCAATCTCGTCAAAGGTCTTGCCGTAGCCGGGCAGCAAGCCAGAGCTGATCGCCGTGTCCAGCGTGCTGACGCCGCTGGCAATCTGTGCCAGAGCATCAATGAAGTTGGCGACACTGGTCATCAGCAGCGCCATATTGTCCACGATCAGGTTCATCTGGGCTTCCAGCTCAGTTTCCAGATCTAAAACCACATTCTGCTTCAAAAAGATCTGGCCGCCTGGGCGGAACAGAGCGAAATTGCCCAGAGCATTAAAGCTGTTGCAGTAATCGCATGCCTTGGAAACCTCGCCAAAATACTGCTTGGGCATACCAGTGAGCAGCGTTACATAAAACTGAAGCAACGCCGTGGTTTCCCGCTGCATTTTCAGAGGCACAAAGCAAATTTCATAAATAACATCCTGTCGGATCTTACCATTGTTCCGGGTCTCAACGCGCAAAAGCGGCGGATTTGCTCCGGATTCGTCCTTCATCAGCTCAGCCCGAAAGCCATTGTCCTTCATTACATCCGCAAAGCATGACAAAATTTGAAATGTTTTATCTTCCATAGGTATATTCTCCTGTTTTACTTAATTCCGATATCTGTACGGTAATGCGCCTTTTCAAAGGTAATCTTTTCCACATCGCTGTAAGCCTTGCGGATCGCCTCATCCAAGGTGGGCGCCTTAGCAGTAACACCCAATACGCGGCCGCCGGAGGTGACGATCTTGCCATTCTTCAAAGCCGTACCAGCGTGGAAAATGACAGAATCTGTCACCTTATCCAGACCGGAAATTTCCTTGCCCTTCTCATAAGCCACGGGATAGCCGCCGGAAGCCATTACCACGCAGCAAGCGGCGTCTTCGCTCCATTGGATATCCATTTCATCCAAATTGCCGTCGATGGCAGCGTTCATAATGTCATACAGATCGCTTTCCAGCCGCAGCAAAACCGCCTGGGTTTCCGGATCGCCAAAACGGGCATTGTACTCGATGACACGGGGACCCTTGGGGGTGAGCATCAGGCCGAAATACAGCACGCCCTTAAAGGGACGGCCTTCCTTCGCCATAGCCTGGATGGTAGGCGCAAAAATCGTTCTGTCGCATTCCGCTGCCATCTCATCGGTATAAAACCGTGAGGGAGAGAATGCACCCATACCGCCGGTGTTGGGGCCTTCATCGCGGTCATAAGCCCGCTTGTGATCCTGGGCAGAAGGCATGGCCTTATAATGCACGCCATCGGAGAAGGTCAAAACAGAAACCTCCGGGCCGGTCAAAAATTCCTCGATCACGACCCGGGCGCCGGCCTTGCCGAATTTGCCGTCGTCCATAGCGTCATGAATGGCGGCAATGGCTTCTTCCTGGGTCATCGCCACAGTCACGCCCTTGCCCAGAGCCAGGCCGTCTGCCTTGATGACGATAGGCGCGCCTTCTGCCTTGACATAAGCTACCGCATCCCCGCTGTTTTCAAATACCTGATACTTGGCCGTGGGGATATGATATTTGTGCATCAGATCCTTAGAGAAGGATTTGGAAGCTTCGATGATAGCAGCGTTCTTGCGGGGGCCAAAGGCACGGAAGCCCGCTTCCTCCAGTACATCCACCATACCCAGGGCCAGAGGATCATCCGGCGCTACGACGGTCAAATCCGGCTTATTTTCCTTGGCAAAAGCCAAAACGCCATTCAGATCTGTTGCCTTGATGTCTACACATTCTGCCACAGAGGCAATCCCGCCGTTGCCCGGTGCGCACCATATTTTATCTACCTTGGGGCTTTTGGCTAGAGCCATGCAAATAGCATGCTCCCGGCCGCCGCCGCCAATAACCAATACTTTCATATTATTTTCCTTTCTGTCCGATAAAGCAATCGGGAACGGCGCAAAGCGGTCGCTCCCGATGAAAAATCCTTTGGCTTAGTGATGGAACAAACGCATGCCGGTAAAGCACATGGTAATGCCGTATTTGTTGGCAGTCTCAATCACATGGTCATCCCGGATAGAGCCGCCCGGCTCTGCAATATATTGTACACCGGACTTTCTTGCCCGCTCTACATTATCGCCGAAGGGGAAGAAGGCATCCGAACCAACTGTCACGCCGGTCTGGGTGGCGATCCACGCCTTTTTTTCCTCTGCAGTCAGCGGCTCCGGCTTTACCTTGAAGGTCTGCTGCCATACGCCCTCAGCCAGAATATCTTCATACTCATCTGAGGTATAGATGTCGATGGCGTTGTCCCGGTCAGGACGGCGGATGCCGTCTGCAAACTGAAGGCCCAGTACCTTGGGATTGCGCCGCAGATACCAGTTATCCGCCTTGTTGCCTGCCAGTCTGGTGCAGTGGATTCTGGACTGCTGGCCCGCGCCGACGCCGATGGTCATGCCATCCTTGACATAGCAAACGGAATTGGACTGGGTGTA
>CAZSBD010000105.1:0-5632 GCA_964605215.1 uncultured Oscillospiraceae bacterium
AGAGAACGTAGCTCTGGCAAAGAAGGTTGTAGATTACGCTCATGATCATGGTGTTGTTGTTGAGGCTGAACTGGGTACTCTGGCTGGCGTTGAGGATGATGTTAACGTATCTGCCGAAGATTCCTCCTATACTCGTCCCGAGGATGTACAGGAATTTGTAGAGCGGACAGGCTGCGATTCTCTGGCCATCGCCATTGGCACTTCTCACGGTGCTTATAAGTTTAAGCCAGGCACCAAGCCTCAGCTGCGCTTTGATATTCTGGAAGATATCTCTAAGCGCCTGCCTGGTTTCCCCATCGTGCTTCACGGTTCTTCTTCCGTTCCTCAGGAATTCGTTCAGATCATCAACCAGTACGGCGGCGCTATGCCCGATGCGATTGGTGTGCCGGAAGAGATGCTTCGTCAAGCTGCTCAGATGGCTGTATGCAAGATCAATATCGATTCTGATATTCGTCTGGCCATTACCGCTACCATCCGGAAGTATTTTGCAGAAAATCCTAGCCATTTCGATCCCCGGCAGTATCTGAAACCTGCCCGTCAGGCCGTTAAGGATATGGTTGCACATAAGATCGTGGAGGTTTTGGGCTCCAATAACAAGATCTAAGAAAGATTTTTATCAAAAGGCTGCGAGTATTCGCAGCCTTTTCCCTTTCTATGGCTTTGACAAGCATGATCCGATCGTATATAATGAAAGCCAGAAAACACAGGAAAGGCGGGTGAGAAATTGCGGAAAATGATAACCATATTTGCAGCAGCGGCAGTGATTTTAGGCATTACAGCAGCAGCGGCAGGCGTCGCTGGCAAGCAAAGCGATCCTCTGGTTTCTTTCAGTTATCTAAATGATACCTATCTGCAAACCATTGTAAAAAAGGCGCAGAACCAGGCAAAATCTGCTCTGAACGACATCTGGACCCAAAAGCAGGAAAAGCTGAACGCTATGGATAGCCAGATCCCTGGGGATACTCAGGATCTGACCCAGATGGTGGCAGATCAAATGGCTCCTAGCCTGGAGATGAAATCTGTAACAGCAGCTTCCGGCTCGTCCTTTACAATGCCCACTGGCTGTCAGTTTTTCCTATCTTCCGGCACAGCATCCTTATCCTCCGGCAGCGCTGTTGATTTGACTGCCGGTACGGAGGCTACCAGCACCATTGCCGCAAATCATTTATATCTGATTCCGGAAAGCAAAACAGCGAAGCTGAATATGAATTCCAGTGGCACCTTATATATAGGCGGCAGCTATACCATGTCTCAGGCGGATGTTTGGCAGGTGACCTATACCAAATATGCGGATGCTTTGCACCAGCTGGGCTTATTTCAGGGAACAAATCAGGGTTATGATTTAGACCGCAAATCCACCCGGATTGAAGGCCTTGTAATGCTGGTTCGGCTGATGGGAGAGGAAGATGCTGCCAAAGCTTATACTGGCAAGCATCCCTTCCAGGATGTGCCGGCCTGGGCGGACCGCTATGTAGCTTACGCCTATGATAAAGGTTACACCAACGGCTCATCTGCTACCACCTTTGGCCCATCAGACTTGATGACAGGAAACCAATATCTTACTTTCCTGCTGCGGGCCTTGGGCTATGATGACAGCGCCGGAGACTTTGTATGGAGTTCGGCAGTGAAAACAGCCGCCAGTCTGGGCGTCCTATCTGCAGCAGATCAGACCAGCATTCTTCGCACCCGTTATTTTTATCGGGATCATATCGTCTATACCTCTTATAAGGCACTGATTGCTAAAAAAAAGGGAGGGATTATAACATTGGCTACTGCCTTAGTTCAAAACGGCGTATTCACCCAAAGCGATTGGAGCTCGGCTCAAAAAATAATTCTTGGATAATCAAGCACACATTGGCTTGTCTCCTAATAGAATATAAGGAAATCAAACTTAGGAGGTAAATATTTATGTGTTGTAACAACAATTGGTTCGGGAATGACTGTTGGTGGATTTGGATCATTTTGGCTATCATTGTGATTTGGTGCTGCTGCTGCAACAACAATAACGACTGCAGAGACCATGACTTTGGCGGAAACTGCTGCTGCCGTTAGTCACAAAAGCGCATAAGGGAGACCCGGTCCGCATGTAAGTGTGGGCTGGGTCTTCCGGCATTTCAGGCTAAAAAAAGGGCGTAATCCGGGTATACCATAAAGAAATATTCAAGTCCCATTTGGCTCAGGTTTTCCAGCTTTTTCTCCAGCGTGCGGGCATTGTCAAAGACTACGAAATGCCCGTGGGAGCTGTCATCCATATAGGTGAAATAATTGCATTGCAGCTCTTTGGAATAAAAGATGGAGGCGTTATATTTTTGAATCAGAGCTTCCATATCCTTGGGGTGAAGATCTTTGTCCCCGGCTTTTAAGGTGGGAAGCTTGTAATCGGCACAGACGGGTACCAGATGAGCGGCCAGCCGCTGGGCACCGTATTGCTTTATGTATTGGGAAAAATATTCTTCTAAGCTACCTCCGCTGATATCGGTTTGTAAGGTTAAAAAGGCATAATTGACCTGGCTTTCTGCGGACATGGGAACAAAAAGTGGGATGCCGGCAGCATGGAGCGCTTCGTCTAGGGCAGGCAGCATTTTCTTTTGCTGGACCGGATCTTCAATATCGGCAAAGACACCGGCAAATTGCAGCCGTTTGACTTCGTAGACAACGGCCTCCGCAAATTTTTCCGGCAGTGCCAGCGGCAGATGTCCCGGGCTTTCCAGAATCCCCATATAGGAATGCTCCGGATGATGGATACTGTAGTGGCTGACAAGCTGGCTGCCTTCTCCGGCGCAGTAGCATAAATGCAGACAGGGGAAATCCGGCATAGCCCGTTCTCCGTCTCCTTCTACAGTAGCTAAAATAAGCTTTTCAGAAATATTCATAAAAGACCTCGTTTCTTGTATTTTAAAATCATCCACATAAAACAGTGGACTTGCAGGACAAAATCTATTAAAATATATGGTGAATGCTTTGAAAATATGAAATAGAAATAAGAGGCTGCTTATGAGCAATGTGTTTGTTCCGGATTTTGTCTATTCAGATCTGTATCAGATCCAGCCGCAAAAGCTGGCAGACGCCGGAATTCGTGTAATATTTATTGATTTGGACGGAACCATGGCCTCCCGCCATGCTCCGCTGCCGCCGGATACTGTCCGGCCCTTTTTGCAGAGCTTTGTAGACTGCGGCATTCAGGTGCTGGTCTTATCTAATAATAAGGAGAGTCGGGTGCATTTGTTTTGCCGGGATCTGCCTGGCGTTTACATTAGCCGGGCCAGAAAGCCTTTTCCGGTTGCCTTTCGCAAGGCTTGCCAAAAGTCAGGCTTTTCCTGCAGTCAGGCTGCGGTGATCGGAGATCAGATCTATACGGATACCTTTGGCGGTAATCTGGCGGGAGCCACCACCATTTATGTGGAATCATTGGATAAACGGGATTTTTGGATCCATGTTCGCTATCAGTTCGAACGAGGATTCATTTGGCTTGGGAGAAAGAAAGATAAAAAATGGTAATTCGATTTGGGCCGGCAGGCAATGGGCAAGCCTTTTATGACGCAGGAGGAAAATCCAGCACGGAAGCGCCGGCATTTTTAAAGAAAATGGGCTTAAATGCTTATGAATATCCATGCGGGCGGGGCATCCGCCTGGGGGAAGAAACCGCAGCGGCTATTGGGGCGCAGGCCAAAGAACATGGTGTCCAGATGTCCCTTCATGGGCCGTATTTCATCAATCTTTCTAGCATAGAAGAGGAAAGGGTGGAGAAAAATATCCAATATGTGCTGGAAAGCTGCCGCATTGCCAAGGCTATGGGCGCACAGCGGATTGTGGTGCATTGCGGAGGACTGGGCAAGCAGAGCCGGGACAAGGCATTTGCCCATCATTTGCAGAACATTCCCATCATACTGGATCGGATGGAGCAGGCAGGTTATACAGAACAGAGGCTTTGCATTGAAACCATGGGAAAAGTCAAAGTGATCGGAACCTTAGAAGAGATCTGCCGAATCGTGGCTCTGGACGACCGTCTGTTGCCATGCATTGATTTCGGTCATCTCAACGCTGCTACCGGAGGAGGCTGCAACAGCCGGGAGGATTTTCTTTCTCTTTTTGATCAGATGGAAAATATCATCGGCACAGAACGGACCCGGATTGCTCATTGCCATTTTTCCAAGATTGAATATGGAAAGAGCGGGGAGATCCGCCATTTGACTTTTGCCGATCAGATCTATGGACCAGAATTTGCACCTTTGGCCAAGGTGATCCGGGAGCGGGATTATACGCCCACTATCATTTGCGAATCTGCTGGAACACAGGCGGAAGATGCAGTGCAGATGCAGGAAACCTGGCGGCAGGCTTGAAAAACCAAAGGAAAATGCGGAGAAAGAGACAGGATTCTTTGGGATAGGACTTGCAATGCAGGAAGATATAGGTTAAAATGAAAAAGGAAATTTGATTTATTTTGGAGGTTTATTTATGGCATCGATAACAGCAGGTGATTTCAGAAACGGCGTAACTTTTGAAATGGACGGCAAGGTTATGCAGGTTATCGAGTTCCAGCATGTAAAACCGGGTAAAGGTGCGGCTTTTGTTCGTACAAAGATGAAGAATGTCATCACCGGTGCTGTAACCGAAACATCTTTCAACCCGACCGCAAAGTTTGAACAGGCATATGTTGAGCGTAAGAATATGGAATACAGCTACAACGACGGCGATCTGTATTATTTTATGGAGCCTGAAACCTTTGATATGTTGCCGGTCAACAAGGATGTCCTGAGCGACGCTTTCCGTTTTGTTAAGGAAAATATGACTTGTAATATCCTGTCTTATAAGGGCAGCGTGTTCTCTGTAGAAGCACCCAACTTTGTTGAGCTGGAGATTACAGAGACTGATCCTGGTTTCAAGGGCAATACTGCCACGAATACCTTAAAGCCGGCAACTTTGGAAACCGGTACGGAGATCCGTGTTCCCCTGTTTATCGAGACTGGTGATAAGATCAAGATCGACACTCGTACAGGTGAATATCTGGAGCGTGTAAAGGCGTAACCTTTCGTGTATTTTTGTAAATAATGGAGGAGGAATCATCAATGTCCGTAACAGAAAGAGTAGCATATCTGAAGGGCCTGGTTGAGGGTATGGATATGGATACCACCAGCAAGGAAGGCAAGATCTTGGCAGAAGTTTTAGGCATTTTGGAGGATCTGGCGTTTTCTGTAACCGATCTGGAAGAGGAAGCAGCGGAGGTCAACGAAGATTTGGAAGAGATCTATGACGAGATTGATGAAATGGCAACCGATCTTTATGACATCGCAGATGAGTATGAAGATGATTTTTCTGATGACGACCTGTTTGAATTTGTTTGTCCCACTTGCGGAGAAGAAATTTATGTAGGGGAATCCACCTTGGAAGAGGGCGGCATTAAGTGTCCCGCATGCGGTGAAGATATCGAATTTGATCTTACCGCATTGGATGAAGAAAACGCGGAATAAGTATGCAGAAAATGTCCCGGTCAGTTGGAATGCTTGGCCGGGCTTTTTATGCCGGAAAATTAAAATGGAAAAACTAGAAAAAATGGTTGACATCCGGCGAAGAATTTGATATATTAAACAAGCACAATGGTAATCGAGGTGTGGCTCAGTTTGGTAGAGCGCTG
>CAZSBD010000106.1:0-5623 GCA_964605215.1 uncultured Oscillospiraceae bacterium
GTGTAATTAAAATTACCAACAAAGAAAATCCCATGTCCTGATGGATTCACTGCTGAACTCTACAAGAAATTTAGAGAAGATCTAGTGCTGCTACTTCTCGAATGCTTTCCGCCATAGCCGGATCCTCTGCCTCGATTTTAACAAAAACCAGTTCCTCACAAAGAGCCTTTTCCTCCAGCAAATGTTCGATTCGAATGGTTTCATAGAGCTTGGAAACCTGTTTGATAATCTGCTCTAGAATATACTCATCACCGGTTACAATGATGGTAATTCGGGAAATTCTTGGATTGGTGGTAGGAGATACGGTCAGGGATTCAATATTATAGCCCCGTCTGCCGAACAGGCTGGAAATCCGAGCCAATACACCGGCGTTGTTTTGTACCACCACCGCTAAAATATATTTTTTCATCTTCCTTACCTCTTTACGGTTTTTCTGTAATAATGGTCTGTACTGTACCGCCGGAAGGAATCATAGGAAGCACGAATTCTTCCTTGTCAATGACACACTCAATGACGCAGGTACAGCCTAACGCAACTGCCTCCCGGAAAGCTTTTTCAAATTCCTCCAAGGTCTTGCAGCTATAACCTTTCGCACCAAAAGACTCTGCCATTTTGACATAATCCACCTTTTTCGGCACCTCAGTGGCAATAAAACGCTTGTTACAAAATACAGTCTGGAGCTGCCGCACCATACCAAGCACCTGATTGTTAAGTACGACGGTAATCACCGGAATATGATAAGTAACTGCGGTAACGATCTCGTTCAGATTCATCTGAAAACTGCCGTCACTGGTGATATGAACCACCGTCTTATCCGGATTTCCAACCTTACAACCCATAGCCGCACCGTAGCCAAAACCCATAGTGCCCAAACCGCCGGAAGAGATAAAGGTTCGGGAATTTGTCCGGGTACAGTATTGCGCTGCCCACATCTGATGCTGACCTACATCAGTGGTGATGATATCATCCGGTCGGATATTATCGTTGATCACACCCATCAGCTGATGAGGCTTGATGCAGATATCCGAGGACACTGGCTTGTATTCCCTGGTTTCCCGCCACCGACGGATCTGCTGATACCATGCATCAATTTTCTTTTCTTCCACCCGGTCATAAAGCTTGGTCATAATATCCTTGACATCTGCTATAATACCATAATCAATATGTACATTCTTATTGATCTCCGCCGCGTCAATATCTATATGTACAATGGTAGCATGGGGAGCAAAGTAATTGATCTTAGTTGCTACCCGGTCAGAGAAACGGGCGCCTACCGCCAGAAGCAGATCGCAATTTTCTGCCGCCAGGGAGCTAACCACCGTACCGTGCATACCGATCATGCCCAGATCCAAAGGATTCCGATGGCTGATAACGCCGGTACCCATAACCGTATGACATACAGGGATCTTGGTTTTTTCTACAAAAGCATTGATGATCTCCGCCGCATCGGACAAAATCACGCCGCCGCCAAAATAAAGGACGGGCCGCTCACTTTTGCGAATTAAATCCGCAACCATATCAAGAACCTCATCCTTAACCTCCGGGATATCCCGAACAAGCTGCACTGGTGGTTGAGGCTCATATTCGCAAACTGCGGAAGTAATATCCTTAGGAATATCAATCAAAACCGGGCCAGGGCGATCGGAATTGGCAATGATAAACGCCTCACGAACAGTATCTGCCAATTTGGTCACATCCCGCACCACGAAGTTATGCTTGGTAATGGGCATGGTGATACCGGCAATATACACCTCCTGAAAGCTGTCACGGCCGATCAGGTTCACATCTACATTACCAGTAATAGCAATCATCGGAATCGAGTCCATAAACGCTGTGGCTATGCCGGTTACCAGATTGGTAGCGCCGGGGCCAGAGGTAGCCAGGCAAACACCCGTTTTACCGGTGGATCGGGAATAACCGTCCGCACTGTGAGCCGCACCCTGTTCATGGGAAGTCAAAATATGACGAATCTTATCCTGCCGCTCATACAACGCGTCATAAATATTCAGAACAGCGCCACCTGGATAACCAAAAATGGTATCCACGCCTTGTTCGATCAGTGTTTCTACTAAAATTTCTGCGCCTTTTAACTTCAAATTAGGAGCCTCCTAACATTTCAAACTAATAAAAAAGTCTTTGTCCCTTTTAACAAGAGACAAAGACCTAAACTCTGCGTTACCACTCTTTTTGCCGCCCCAAAGCGACCGCTCACATGTATACCAAAAGCATACAAGTCCTTAACGCGGATTACGGTACAGCCTACACAGGTTATCCTTCAGCCAACAGCTCCCGGGCTACCTTCACTCCTGCTTTCCCGCTGTCTTTCACCAACCGGCAGCTCTCTTTAGGTTCCGCAGAGTTACTCTTCCCATTCATCGCTTTTTGATATATGTAATTTATTATAATGGATTTAATCAAAAAGTCAACCATCTGGCGGAAGAATTCCGTAAAGTCCAAGACAGTTTATTTGCACAAACTGAGCAGTTCTTCCCATCTTCTATCCACTTCGTCCTGGATATCTACCAAAAGCTGTTCATTGCCCGGCTTAAACAGGTGCTTAAATCTGCCTTGCATTTTCAGGTATTCTTCTACTGGCAGCTTTTTCTGGGGAATATAGTTCAGTTTCCATTCTCCGTCAATTATCTCAAAAAGAGGCCACATACAGGTATCTACTGCAACTTTGCTGATCTTCATCAGATCCTTCGCACTGTAGCGCCAGCCTCTGGGACAAGGAGCCAATACATTCAAGAAAGTTGGGCCTTCTGTGTAGATCGCCCTCTCCGCCTTTTCATGGATATCCTTGAAATTGCCCATAAAAGCTGTCTGCGCCGCATAGGGCACATGATGCGCTGCTACAATTTTAGTCAGATCCTTCTTCGCCTGCAATTTGCCGCTGCTCTCCTTACCAGTAGCTGTTGTGGTGGTATCCGCATACAAAGGCGTTGCAGAAGAGCGCTGAGTGCCAGTGTTCATATAACCTTCGTTGTCGTAACAAATATACGTCATATCTGTGCCGCGTTCCAGAGCGCCGGACAGAGACTGTAGACCAATATCATAGGTGCCGCCGTCACCGCCGAAAGCCAAGAACTTGCATTCACCTTTGACCTTACCACGCTTTTTCAAAGCTCGGTAAGCCGCTTCTACACCGCTGCATGTAGCAGAAGTGCCCTCAAAGGCGGTATGAATAAATGAATCATCCCAGGATGTATAGGGATAAATACATGTGGAAACCTCCAGACAACTGGTGGCCAGAGAAATCACTGCCTTATCCTCCGGATGCAGAGCGCGCATGACAGCCCGGATAGCTACCGGTCCGCCACAGCCTTCACACATTCTATGACCAGAGGCAAAACGTTCTGGGCGGTTTGCCACTTCTTTTAAGTTATAAGCCATGATAAAATCTCCCTATTCTCTTACACCGATATAACCGGATCTGGGCATTTCTTTTCCGTCTGCCAATTCCTTTAAGGTTTTATAGATCTTTTCAAAATCTTCTACCCGGATATCCCGGCCGCCCAGACCGTAAACATAGTTGATGGTCTTAATGCCGTCTGCTACACCATACAACGCACCTCGCACCTCTGCCCCTAAGGGACCGCCGCAGTTATTGAAGCTGTCTGCCTTATCCATAATTGCCAGCGCCTTTACATTCTTAAGAGCCTGCGCAATCTCCGTATCCGGGAAAGGCCGGAAGGAACGAACCTTAACAACACCAACTTTTTTGCCCTGCTCCCGCAATTCCTTGGCTGCTGCCTTACAGGTACCAGCGGAAGAACTCATCAACAAAATCGCATATTCTGCGTCTTCCATCTCGTAGGTTTCGATCAGGTCATAATACCGTCCAGTCGCATCTCCAAACTCCTTGGAGACCTCTCGGATCACTTGTTTTGCATTCTTCATGGCCTCTGCCTGCTTGCGCTTCATTTCCATATAGTAAGGGGAAATGCCGTAAGGGCCGACAGCCAGTGCTTCCTTCTCATTGAGCAGATATTTTTCCGGCTCATATTCGCCTACAAAATCCTTGACAAACTGGTCATCCTCCAGCTCAATATTCTGCACGCCATGGCTGGTAATAAAGCCATCCTGACACACCATAATGGGCAGACGAACATCCGGATGCTCTGCGATGCGGAAAGCCATGATCATATTATCATAAGCTTCCTGGGCGTTTTCACTATAAAGTTGAATCCAACCGGAATCCCGACAGCCCATAGTATCACTATGGTCATTGTTGATGTTGATCGGGCCAGTGAGGGCACGGTTTACCGCTGCCAAAGCGATAGGCAAACGGTCAGATGCTGCTACATACAGCATCTCGTACATCAGAGCCATACCACAGGAGCTGGTGGCGGTCATAGAACGAGCACCTGCCGCCTCAGCACCAATACAAGCAGACATCGCACTGTGCTCAGATTCTACAGTGATAAATTCTGTAGTCAGCTTGCCAGCCGCCTTAAAGGAAGATACATATTGGGGAATCTCCGTAGAAGGGGTAATGGGAAAAGCGGCAATAACATCCGGGTCAATCTGCCGGATGGCATTGGCAACTGCTTCGTTACCGGATAATCTGTCTTTTTTGCTCATCTCTTATACCCCCTTCTTGGTTTTTCCAGGAAAGGCAATAGCATCGAAGGGACAAACCTCCGCACAAATGCCACAGCCCTTACAGTGATCAAAATCAAACTCTCCCCGCTCGCTATTTGTTACCGGAATGGAACCGTCCGGACAAACAGGAAAACACAGCAGACATTGCTGGCACTTATCCGGATCCCAAACCGGCGTATTGGTTCTCCATTCACCAGTCAGGAAAGCGCGGGAATTGCCGGAGCCATAGATCTGGCCGCCGTCTGTAATCTCCTGCCAGGTAGACTTTTCGTCAATCCCAGCCATTAAGTTTTCATATTTTACATTCATGATAACTTTCTGACCTCCTTCCAGGCATCCTGGACCGCATTTAAATTACCCTCGATTACCTCTGGTTTGGAGGCAAATTTATGGGCAAAGGAATCGTGCATATTTGAGAAAAATTCCTCCGGCTCCATAATATTGCTCACCTTAACCACGGCAGCTAAAAGCGGGGTATTGGGTACATTTTTGCCAATATTCCGTTTGGAAATTTCAGCAGCATCAATGGTGTAAATATCGCCCTGATAATCTCCTAACATCTCTTTTACTTCTTTAGGCGTACGGTTTGTATTTATAATAATAGCGCCATCTGCCTTAGCACCAGCAGTGACATCTACTGACTCCACCAAGCTCTCATCTACCACAACAACAATGTTAGGCTTATAAATATTGGAATACACGTTGATCTTTTCCTGACTCAAACGGTTGTAAGCGGTGATAGGCGCACCCATTCTTTCCGGGCCATATTCCGGGAAGCCCTGTACCTGCCAGCCGGTAGAAAAAGCAACATCTGCCAGAAGCAAAGACGCAGTTTTTGCTCCCTGGCCGCCTCGGCCATGCCAACGAATCTCTAGCATTACAACGCCCTCCTTCTCTTAATCGTTGTAGCCGTGCAGGATTGCGGCTACACCGGACCGGCACATCTCTACAATGTTATATTTCTTCATCGCCTTGAGGAAACCATTGATACGAGTCGTGGTATCCGTCAATTCAAAGG
>CAZSBD010000107.1:0-4540 GCA_964605215.1 uncultured Oscillospiraceae bacterium
TGCCAAGGCCCAGTACAGGCGCCGCAAATAAGCCACCGCTTCCAAAACCTGAGGATTGCCAGTCAGCTTTTCCGCCTCATCCAGCACCTCCGCTGTGCCAAACAATTGTGGCATAGCCTTAAGCGCCTGATAAGCGGGACGATCCTGATACGGTTCCAGGGTATCGCCCAAAGCGGCAAAGCTTTTATTTTCGATTAAAGTCCGGATTTCCTCTGCCACATCCTGGGGTACGCCCAGAGAGGCGATCAGCGCTTTATAGATGCCGGCATGGCCGATTTCAATGCGATAGACCCCAGCGCCGGTAGCCTGCATGGCCTCAAAAGCAGCGGACAGAATGTCCAGATCCGCCATCATACCGTCTGCGCCCAACAGCTCCGCGCCGATCTGCATGATCTCTGTACTGTGACCGTGTCCGGTGGGATTAGACCGGAATACCTTCTGCGCGTAGAACAGCCGCATAGGCAGCTCCTGCTCCCCGATCTTGGTGGACGCGATCCGGGCGATGGGGGTGGTGCTATCCGGCCGCATAACCAGAATGCGTCCGCCCCGATCTGTACACTTAAGCATTTTTTCCTGACCTACAGATGAGCCAGCCTGTAAAAATACATCGTAATATTCTGTAGAAGGGGTGATAACTTCCCCGTAACCTCTTTTTCTTAAAACATCGGTAATCACCTTTTCTGTCTTGCGCAGCTTGCGGCAAGTAGAGACCAAGCGATCCTTGGTGCCCTCCGGCGTACTGATGGCAAACTGATTCATAATTTCCATCCTCTTTCTTCATTACTTTAGCCAATTAAAATGATAGCACGATAAACAAACTATTGCAAGGCCTGCTTGCCTATTATATAACAAAATTATCCAATCTTTCAAAGAAAAATGTAGTCAATTTGCTGCATTACTATGCAAAACAAGGGCAGACATTGCTTATAACAACCCTAGAAAAAGGATATCTGCGTGCTTTTTGGCATACCCTGCAAAGCGCCAATTTGCTCCAACAGCTCCACTACCGCCTTGGATACCTTGGGACAGCGCATAGCCAATTCCTCTACCGAAAGGAATTTGCCGTTTTTCCGCTCTTCCACAATGGATTTTGCCGCCTGTTCGCCAATACCGGGCATTGCGGTAAAGGGCGGAATCAATCCGGTTTCCGTTACCTGAAAGGTGGTGGCATCTGATTTATAAATATCCATCGGGGCAAAGGAAAAGCCTCGGCGATAAAACTCATGACACACCTCCAGGGTGGTCATCATTTCCTTTTCCGCTGCTGTGATGGTCTTTTCCCGATCTTTCCCCTGAAGCTCCCGGATTTTATCTACGCAGACTTTGTCGCCTTTTATCATACAGGAAGCGTCAAACCCTTTGGCCCGTACGGAAAAATAAGCGGAATAAAAAGCCAGGGGCCGGTGTACCTTAAACCAGGCGATCCGAAAAGCCATCATAACATAAGCCACCGCATGGGCTTTGGGGAACATATACTTGATTTTTTTGCAGGAATCAATGTACCAGTCCGGTACGTTCTGTTCCCGCATCGCCGATTCCATTTCCTCTGTCAGACCTTTGCCCTTACGGACAGCTTCCATGGTCTTAAAGGACAGCTTGGGTTGAACCCCCTGCAAAATCAGGTAGTTCATAATATCGTCACGGCAGCAGATACAGCCGGACAAAGGAATGCCTTGCCGCACCAGCTCAGCAGCGTTGCCCAGCCAAACATCCGTACCATGAGACAGACCGGAAATAGATACCAGCTCAGCAAACGTGGAAGGCTTGGTCTCCTTAACCATGCCGCGTACAAACTTGGTGCCGAATTCTGGCACAGCTACGCAGCCCAGGTCACCCAAAATCGGATCGGTATCCGGATCATCTCCCTGATACTTGAGAGCCCGGCAGCTATGGAACAGGCTCATCGTGTCCGGATCGTCCAGAGGAATTTCCTGAGCATGGACGCCGGTGAGGTTTTCCAGATGGCGGATCATGGTGGGATCATCGTGCCCCAGCTCGTCCAGCTTTAAAAGGTTGGCATCAATGGAATGATACTCGAAATGCGTGGTGATGATATCCGAATTCGGATCGTCCGCCGGATGCTGAACCGGGCACACATCATAGATCTCGATCTCCTTAGGTACTACAACAACACCACCAGGGTGCTGACCCGAGGTGCGGCGGACACCGGTACAACCGGCAGAAAGACGATTTTCCTCCGCCCGGCTGACGGTAATCCCCCGCTCGGTCATATATTTTTTTACATAACCATAGGCGGTCTTTTCCGCAATGGTGCCAATGGTGCCCGCCCGGAACACATGGTCGTGACCAAAAATCTCACCGGTGTACCAGTGAATACGAGACTGATATTCGCCTGCGAAGTTCAGGTCGATATCTGGCACCTTGTCTCCTTCAAAGCCGAGAAAAGTTTCAAAGGGAATATGGAAGCCCTGCTTCGTCAGCGGCTTGCCGCAGACCGGACAAAGCTTGTCCGGCAGATCCACACCGCAGGAATACTCCTCATGCCATTCGATGTATTTATCATCCGGGCAAAGATAATGGGGCGCCAGGGAATTTACCTCGGTAATATCCGACATAAAGGCTGCCAGAGAAGAACCGACAGAACCTCGTGAGCCAACCAGGTAGCCATCCTCTAAAGATTTGGTCACCAGTTTTTGCGCAATGATATACATCACTGCATAGCCATTGCCAATGATAGAATTCAACTCCCGATCCAGCCGGGCCTGCACAATTTCCGGCAGGGGATCTCCGTAAATCCGTCTGGCTTTTTCATAGCACATATTGCGCAGATCATCCTCACAGCCATCAATATGAGGAGGATAGTTTTCCCGGGGCACAGGCCGCACAAAATCACAGCTGTCCGCGATCTTGTTAGGATTGGTGACCACCACTTCCATAGCCCGATCTTCTCCCAAATAAGAAAATTCCTCCAGCATTTCGTCCGTGGATTTAAAATATAAGGGTGGTTGCTTATCCGCATCGGCAAAGCCCTGGCCTGCCATCAAAATCCGGCGGAAAGCTTCATCCTCCGGTTCCAGAAAATGCACGTCGCCAGTGGCGCAGCAAGGCTTGCCCAGAGCATCTGCCAGCTTGAGCACGGTACGGTTAAAGTCCCGCAGCTGTTCCTCATCCTTGGCTATCCCTTTTTCCAGCATATAGGCGTTGTTGCCAATGGGCTGAATCTCCAAATAGTCATAGAAAGAAGCAATCTCTAAAAGCTCCTCCCATGGCCTGCCGTCTACAATGGCCCGGAACAGTTCGCCAGCCTCACAAGCAGAACCGTAAATCAGGCCCTCTCGATATTTGATCAGCTCGCTGCGGGGAATCAAAGGCTTTTTATAAAAATGATTTAAAAAGCTGAAAGAGATCAGCTTATACAGATTTTTCAGACCGACCTGATTTTGAACCAGGATAATAAAATGACAGCGCTGCAGGTTTTTTACAGAGCCGGATTTCGCCCGCTTACCTGCCAAAACGCCATTAATATCCGAAATCCGCCGGGCATGCTCTTCTGTTTTCAATTTTTCCAGCAGCTTGATGAAGATTTTACCCAAAACGGCAGCGTCCTCGCTGGCCCGGTGGTGCTCAAAAGGACCGACCTTCAAATGTTTGGCCAAAATATTCAGCTTATATTTACCCAAATCCGGCAGCAGCAGCCGGGACATTTCCAGCGTATCAATAGAAGTAAACGCCCGATTCATTTCCAATCTTTTGCAAGCTGCTTGTAAAAAGGACATATCAAAGCCGGCATTATGGGCCACCAGAGGCAGGTCACCGCAAAAGGCAAAAAAACGCTCCAGAGCCTGGGAAAGCTCCGGCGCATCGGCTACCGTCTCATCGGAAATCCCGGTCAGCTCCGTAATTTTGGCAGGAATCGGCTTATGCGGATTGACATAGGTTTGGAAGGAATCCAATATCTGTCCGTTTTCTATAAGCACAGCGGCAATTTCCGTAATCTCCTCCTCTGCTGGCTTAAGGCCGGTAGTTTCCAGGTCGAAGCAAATAAATTTGCCGTCCAGCGACCCGTCTCCCTTGCCCTTAACGACTGTCACCTGGGAAGCGTCATTGACATAATAGGCCTCCAAACCGTAAATCAGCTTGAAATCCTCCATTTTCTTTTCCTCAATCTCATGGAGAGCCAGAGGGAAAGCCTGAGCTACGCCGTGATCTGTAATGGCCATAGCCTTATGTCCCCAAGCCGCCGCGCGGCGAATCAGAGATTCGGTAGAGGAAACACCGTCCATAGCGGACATATTGGTGTGAAGATGCAACTCCACCCGTTTTTGCTCCGCCGTATCCTGGCGTACCTTTTTGACTGCCTTTTCAATGCCGGTAGGCTGGATCACCGTTTCCTTAGCCCAATCATCATAGGATTTGTTGCCTTGAACTCGAACATACATGCCGCTTTTGACAGTTTCAATCAAGGGCTGGGCTTTTTCCTGATCCATCACCCGCTTGACACAAATTGAGCTGGAATGATCGGTAATATCAAAGCTGAATACCACCAGATTTTTCTTTTTGATCTCCCGGGTCTCACAGG
>CAZSBD010000107.1:4550-5590 GCA_964605215.1 uncultured Oscillospiraceae bacterium
AAGATTTCGCCCTCGATGGTCACCCGGCCCATTTCCTGAGACACATCCCGAATGGGAATCAGCCGGTCATCATACATTTTACCCCAGATCAGCTTATCATTTTTAGGGAAAGCTTTCGTTTTACGGTAACTGCTTCCTATTTCACCCTTGGCTTTCGGGCTTTGCGTCTTAGGCCGGCTGACAAAGGCCGCTGTCTGACTTTGCTGTGCATGAACCAACTGATTCAGCTGTTCATCCCGTTTTTTCTCCTCATTTTCCAACTGATACTCCTCGTTTTCAGGCTGTGAAAAGCTTGTAACCTTTACAGCATATTCCAAACCTGTTTCTCGATGGATCACATCATGAAGGCTTTTGAGAACGGAGGACAGATAGCCGTTGCTCTCCTCCGGGATAGCTACCTCCAGCTGCTTGTCCTCCCACTTCCACTGGCTCTGGGATACAAAAGCGCAGCTGGCCGGATTCTTAAGAATCACATATTCCTGCAAAGACTGGATATAAGCTTCATCTAAATCTTGTTTTTCATATTGAGGCAGCAGCCGTACCCGGGATAAATGATATGTAGTTTGAATGGTTTGCTCCGCTGTTTCCAACGCCCGGCGGGATACCGGGGACGGAAACCGCAGCTTGCATAAGATGGAGCTTTTATCCGCCCCGGCAATGACAGAGCAAACCTCTCCTGTATTTTCCAGAGAAGCGGTCTGTCCGTCC
The DNA here is from genome assembly GCA_964605215.1 of uncultured Oscillospiraceae bacterium. Classification (GTDB taxonomy): domain Bacteria; phylum Bacillota; class Clostridia; order Oscillospirales; family Butyricicoccaceae; genus CAZSBD01. Next base: position 5,259 of record CAZSBD010000107.1, read on the forward strand.
CACCGGCATTCCTGAAACAGCTCTTTCAGTGTTCCTGCCATATTATTCTCCTGTCGCGTTCTTCATTTCTTCCAGCAAAGCGTCTACCAGCTGTTCTTCCGGCACCCGGCGCAGTACCTGACCATGGCGAAACACCAGACCTGCGCCGTCACCGCCGGCAATTCCAAAATCTGCCGCCCGGGCTTCTCCCGGTCCATTGACCACACAGCCCATGACCGCTACCGTCAGTTTGCCGGGGAAATCTGCCAACCGGCGCTCCACTTCCGATGCAATGCTGATCAGATCAATCTTGGTTCGGCCGCAGGTGGGACATGACACCACGTTTACGCCAG
>CAZSBD010000108.1:0-5551 GCA_964605215.1 uncultured Oscillospiraceae bacterium
GGCAGTTGATGGCGAAAGGCATTGCGCCGGGCTACTGTCAACGCACCGGTGGAAACATCCACCGCTACCACCCGCACAGGTTGGGCATGCTTTGCCACCGCAATGCCGATGCAGCCGCTGCCGCAGCACAAATCCAGCACGCGGGGATTGACGATCTCGTTGGCCTGGTCGATGGCCAACTGGCACAAAGCCTCTGTGTCACTGCGAGGAATCAGTACATCCGGCGTAATCTCAAAAGTCATATCATAGAAATCCCATTCATGGATCAAATAAGCCAGCGGTTCCTGATTTAACCGGCGCTCCAGCAATGCCCGAGCCTTTGCCTCAGTTTCCTCTGTTACGTATATATAAGCCCAGCCGGCAGGCTGCCGCTTGTCCTGTTCGCATGCATAGGCGCACAGTTCCCGGGCCTCCAGGGTAGCTCCGCTGACGCCTGCGGCTTTTAAAATTTTGCGGAATTCCAAATATAGGTCGTTAACGGTTTTCGGCATATACGCCGCCCCCTCATCTGTTTTTTATTGCCACTGATCCTCTCCGGCCTTTTCCGGAATCACCCGCTTCAAGGCTTCGATGGCCACTTCAATCATAGAATCGTCCGGCTCGAAAACGGTCAGATTTTGCAGCCATAGCCCCGGCGCCCGCAAAATCCGGGTCAGAGCGTTATCTATTTTGCCTACATAGCGGTTAAATTCGTAGCTGACCCCCACAATCACTGGCAGCAGAGCCAGACGAATTACCATTCGCAGAACCGGACTGGTCCATGTCACAATGGAGAACATCAAAATACTGATAATCATCACCACAAATAGAAAACTAGTGCCGCAACGGGGATGCTGTCTGGGCTGAGGCCGGACATTTTCCACGGTCAGCTCCAACCCCTTTTCATAGCAGAAAATGGTCTTATGCTCCGCGCCATGATAACGGAACGTACGATGAATATCCGGTGTTTTGGAAATGACAAACATAAACAGCAGAAAAATGGCAATCCGCACTGCGCCTTCCACCAGGTTCAGCGCCAAACTGGACCATTGAGCCGGCAACAGGCCGGCAATCAGGGTGGGCAGCAGAATGAACAGCAGCACCGGAATCATAATGCCCACAAACAACGCAATGGAAAAAACGATCTCTTCCACTTTTTTGCTGCCCAGCTTGCTTTCCAGCCATTTTTCAAATTTAGAAGGCTCTTCGGTTTCTTCCTCTATAAACTTAGCGGAAAAGTTAATGGCCTCCATGCCTTCCTTCAGAGCGATAAACATATTGACCGCACCCCGGATAATGGGCAGTCCCCAGATGGGATTTTTCTCTTTCATGGGAACCGTTCGGAGTTCTCGGATTTCCAACTCCTGATCCGGCTTACGTATGACAGTACAGGATTTGCGCGGGCCTTTCATTACAATGCCCTCCAAAATGGCCTGTCCGCCAATAGTGGTTTTGAATTCTTTTTTCTGATCTTTCATACGCGTTCCTTATTCTTCCTCTAAGGGTTCCGCCGGCGTTTCCTTTTTCTCCAAAGAGGGCAAAGAAACCGTTACCAGGGTGCCGGCGCCTTCCACGCTCTGGATGTCCAGGGAACCATTATGCATATTTACAATTTCATCGGTAACCGCCAGACCGATGCCGTTGCCCCGTTCCTTGGAGCTTCCTTTAAAGAATTTCTGCTTGACATAAGGCAGTTCCTTTTCCGGAATGCCGGCACCGAAATCCCGCACGGTAATGCGGATCATATCTTCCTCCCGCCAGCTGCGCACCTGGATACGGCCGCCGCTTTTGCCGTATTTGGCCGCATTGTCGATAATGTTCAAAAAGACCTGCTTCAAGCGATGCCGGTCACCATTGACAAAGAGGTTTTCTCCCGCTGGCATAAATTCCAGGGCAATCCCCTCCCGCTCCAGCAGATTGGTGTACATATAAACCGCCTCATACAGCTCGTTGGCCAGATCAAAGACTTCCACATTCAGCTTCAGGTTGCCGCTCTCAATCCGGGTGAAATCCAGCAGTTCCTCTACCATCTGGCTTAAACGGCGGCTTTCCTTTTGGATGATATTCAGGCCCTGGAGCGCCTGCTCCTTATCCTCCAAGCCGCAGGCGATCAGCGTTTCACTCCAGCCGCCGATGGCGGTAAGGGGAGTCCGCAGTTCATGAGAAACGGAGGAAATAAAGTCATTTTTGATTTTTTCTGCCTTGCTAATCTCGTCGGACATATAATTGATGGTGTCACAAAGCTCCCCGATCTCATCATCATAGATCTTGTTGAGCCGCATACCATACCGGCCCGCGGCGATTTCCCGGGCAATCACATTGATCTTTTTCACCGGCTCTACAATAGACTTTAAAAAATACTGGCCAAAGATCAGCACCAACAGCAGGAATACCAAACAGCAAAGCAAAGTTAGTAGCAGCACCACCGCGATCTGCTTCTCCACAATGGCCAGTGAGGATACATAACGGATGCCGCCTACCAGCTTGCCTTCAGAATAAATGGGACTGGTGGAGGACATGACCCGTTCACCGGAAAGGGGGTTTTCCCCCGACCAGGAGGCGGTTTTCTCCTCCGTTAGCGCAGACTGGACATCACCGGTCAGAGGTTTTGTACCTGCGGCAAAGCCGGAGGAGGAATAGATCACCCGGCCGTCCGTGTCCAGGATCTGCAGCTCTATTTTATCCTGCATGCTGAATTCACTGACATAGGTTTCTGCGTTGCTGAAAAACTGCTCTGTATCCTTAGCCAAATAATTATTGAAAAAAGTAGCAGAGGTTTCCGCCCGACCTGTTAAATTTTGATTGAGATTGGCATAATAATAGCCGGTCACGCCAATGGCCACAATAATAACCACCACGCATAGGATGGCTACCACGATACTCAGACTGTTTACCATCCAACGGCCCTTGATCCCCTTGGGAGGCCGGGGTGTATGCTCCCGTGTATGTTTGAATGCCAACTGGGATTGGGGACGAATGGGAATCCCTCTTAACTGCTTGGACAACCTTAACCCTCCCAGATGTAACCGAAGCCGCGCACAGTGACAATGTGCTGAGGCGCCGCCGGATTTTCTTCAATTTTGATACGCAGCCGTCGGATATTCACATCTACGATCTTCAGCTCACCGGAATAATCCCGGCCCCAGATCCGGGTCATCAGCTCTTCCCGGCTCATAGCTTTGCCCTGATTCTCCATAAATACCCGCATAATAGAATATTCTACTTGGGTCAGATTGATTTTTACCCCATTTTTCCGCAATTCCCGACCTCGGAGATCCAGCTTAAACTCTCCGCTTTGGATGGCTTCCTCGGCAAAGGGCTTACCGGCTACCCGGCGATGCAGGGCCTTTACTCTGGCCACCAGCTCCACTACCGAAAAGGGCTTGGTCACATAATCATCCGCCCCAGTCATCAGGCCGGTAACTTTATCCACCTCCTGCACCCGGGCGGTAAGCATAATAATGCCTGCGTTGTATCCGTCCGCCCGCAGGATCTGACAAACCTCATAACCATCAATACCGGGGAGCATCACATCTAGAATGGCTACGGTAATATCTTTATTCTGCCGGTATTTTTCAATGGCTTCCTCACCACTGGCCGCTTCGATCACCTCAAAACCTTCTCGCTTGAGGTTGATAACCACAAAACTGCGGATGCTTTCCTCATCTTCCAATACCAAAACCTTATGCTTCATATGATCCTACCTTTCTGATTTAAGAAACCCAATCTCCCGATATCACGGAAAACAGCTGCTTGATCTGGTACTCGCTTAAGCCCCGGGCGTTATCTGCCGGGCTTTCCAGCAGCTTAGCCGCATAAACATAGTGATCCTGCATACCCAGCATAATATAATCGGCCTGCTCCATATAATGTGACCAGCTGTTTTCTTCTATTTTGTAAATCTCCGCCAGCCCTACAGGCTGTGTGTCGGTGGTCTGGAACCGGATGCAGCTTTTGCCGTCCGACCCATCCCGGCTGATGGCCGTTACACCCTTCTGCCAGCTGTCCGGGCATTTTAGGATCCAGTGATCTGTCAGATTGGCAAAGCAGGTGCTGACCTTTTGCGGCGCCTTCCCCATGCTGTATTGATACCAATTCAGCAAATACAAGGGGTCACCAGTTATCCCACTGCCGGAAGCCGGTATTATGGTGGACGCTATCTGTGGCACCTCCATCACACCGTCCTGATTCATATCCCGGGTGTAAATCATCAGGGAACGATAGGTATCCATTTTAATATCTGCGGTTTCCTCAGAAAGATTAACCAGCGCTCCATTGTGATACACCAGAATATCCGTGAAAAAGCCAGTGCCGCTGTTACTCTTCTGATCCGCATAAACTGCGATCTTATGGTCTGCCATCATTCCCTGGGTCAGCCGCATAATAGCCCGATCCTTATGCAGAGAAAGGTTTGAAATTTCCTCCATCTTTCCATCTGCCAGCTGGAATAGCTTGGCCGCCTGCCGGCCCTGATCATCCGGCACAAAGGTCAAAAGTTCTGATTTCCCGTCCTGATCCAGATCCACAAAGGTGTATGCCGTATATTCGGTATCCAGCAAGCTGGTAAATTCCCCGTTTTGCAGCATGCACACGGTCATACCCCGATTCAAATCGCTGCCCAAGGTCCAAGAAACCGCAATGGCTCGATTACCGGCACTGTCAATCTGAGGATAATCCACAGAATAGACAGCCGTACCTGTACCGGAAATTCTGCCGGTCAGGACATATTGATCTTCCTCTTTTTTATACAGATAAACTGAGAATTTTCCGTTATTATCAGACTCCCGGAAAAAGACAATGGCCTCATCCTCTCCGTCTCCGTCTACATCCCTGAGCTGAATGGTGCTGCGGTACTCACCGGCCTCCGGGGCCGCATAGGATGCACCCTTCTTCAAAACACGATCCAGCTGATTTTGCAAAGCCAGATAGTTTTCTGCGGGTTTGGGAAGCTGCAGCAGCTCGTCGCCGGATTTAATCAGGCAGCCGTTTAAAAGAAATACTGACAGCAAGAGCAGCGGGATGAGTTTTCTATATTTTTTCATAATTACTCCTACTAAATGCCCTATTGAAACGAGTTTATTATATCATGTTCCTGGTAAAAAGCATATGCTGTGTCAAAAAAAAGTGCTGAATTTTCCGACGTTTTCCCTTTTGCTTTTTTCTGAAACATAAAAAGATTACAATATACAAGAGGCGGATATCTTCCGCAAGCCATAACGGCGTTTCCTTTCTGAGGATAAAAAAACAACCGGAGAAAATTCTCCGGTTGTTGGTGCAGGTAACAGGACTTGAACCTGCATGAAGTTGCCCTCATATGGACCTGAACCATACGCGTCTGCCAATTCCGCCATACCTGCAAATATGAAGTTTGGAAAGAAAATTCCACTTGCCTCTTATCAACGTATTTTATGATACAATATTTCCTGTCTTTTGTCAACGACTATTTTGAATTTTTTTGGATTTTTTTGTGCTGCGCTCACGCCGCAAACAAAAAATGAAGACAAGCCCTGCCCGGTCGGATAAAAAAACAACCGGAGAAAATTCTCCGGTTGTTGGTGCAGGTAACAGGACT